>NZ_JBSGYQ010000021.1:0-71870 GCF_053610585.1 Streptomyces sp. NPDC054887
GTCCAGGCGTACAACAATGCGGCTGGCCAGGCCACCGACTTCGCGCTTCCGGCGGGCATCGGCAATGGCAATACGCTGCTTCCGGGGGTCCACACCGCTGTATCCGGTGTCGGACTCAATGGTGACCTGATTCTGGACGCCGGGGGGAACCCGAACGCGGTCTGGGTGTTTCAGATTCCGGAAGCGCTGACGACGGCATCGTCCAGCCGGGTGCTGCTCACGAACGGCGCGTCGGCGTGCAACGTGTACTGGCAGATCGGGAGTTCGGCCACGCTCGGCACCAGCTCCACCTTTGTCGGCACGATCATGGCTTTGACGTCGATCAGTGTGACCACGGGGACGAACATCGAGGGCCGTGCGCTGGCCCGTAACGGTGCCGTGACGCTCGACACCAACCGGATCTTCCTCGGCGGGTGTGCGACCACCACCGGTGGAACGACGTCGGGAACGACCACCGGCACCACGACCGGTACGACCACCGGCACCACGACCGGTACCACCACCGGGACCACGACGGGCACGACCACTGGAGCCACGGCCGGTACCACCAGCGGTACCACGACCGGCCCGACCGCCGGTACGACTGCCGGTGCGACCACCGGTGGAAGTACCGGTGGCCTGATCAGCGGAGGAGTTCTGGGCGGGCCCGTCCTCGGCGGCCCCATCGTCAGCATCGTGGGCGGAAGCACCTCGGGAAGCATCTCCGGCAACACCGCCGGGAACACCCAGGGCAACACCTCCGGCATCACGCAGGGCAACACATCCGGGAACACCGCCGGGAATACCGCCGGGAACACCGCCGGCGGGAACACCCAGGGCAACATCGCCGGCAACACCACCGGCGGGCACGGCGGCAAGCCCGGCAAGCCCGGCCACCACGACAAGCCCGGCGGGCCCGGCCACCACCACGACAAGCCCGGCGGCCCCGGCCACCACGACGACAAGCCGGGCGGGCCGGAGCACGGTGACAAGCCGGGCCACGGACACGAGGAAGGGCACGGCAAGCCCGACCACGGCAACGAGGACGACGTCTACAGCTACGGCTACGGCAACAAGCCGGCGAGCCACAAGGGCTAGACAGCACGCTGCCGCAGACCCGCTCATCGACTGACGGTGCACGGCGGATTCCCCATCGAATCCGCCGTGCACCACCGGTGGCAGTGATTCTCAACGTGGCATGTCCAGACATGCGTTCACGACGGCGGACAGCAGTGCCGCCATGGCCGCGGTATTACGCCGCGTCGACCAGGAACGGTGCGCCAGCAGGCCTGATGTGTCAATCGCCCCTTGCTTACCGTCTGGTATCAGGGGGAAGGCGGCCAGTACCGGTGGGCTGCCGCGAGGTGTTCGCGCTCATCGCACCCTCTTTTGGCCCGCGTGGCGCGAATGCACTGAGTGCAGCGTCTCGACCGACACCACGAGGTCGGACACATCCATGTCGGCCCATGCCCTAAGCCGTTCGGTAACTTCTCGGCGCACTGCGGCGCACTGGGCTCTGATGTCGGACGGATAGCCGAGCTCGACAGTGATGTGCATTCGTATCTCGCCGATCACCGCCTGCCGTCGGGCGGCAGACCCGGCGTTTCGCGCAGGGCTATTGCCCCCCGCGTGGGCCGGTGCACGGACGCCGTCACGCGAGGCGTCCGGCGATCGGGCGACACGTGGCTGATGGGTCCGGCGTAATGGCCCAGCGCCTCACGCGTCACTCGGGAAGCGATTTTCGCGACGACCCGGTCGGCGACGATGATCGCCCCGCGCTCCGCACGCGGTATGGCCGGCCTGGCCGGCCTCCAACCGGCTTCGCTGGTCACCGCTGCCAGTCTCCTCGAGCCCGTCTCCGATCATCGCGAATCCGCTCCTGCCGGTCCCGGCGACGGACAAAGTTGCCCGGCTCGAGATCGCCTTCCATAAGCCGCCCGACCACGAGGCCGGCGGCTCCCAGCCCCAGCACCAACACAAAAGCCCAGAAGCCGCCGAAATGCGCGGCGAAACCCAGCGCCATCCCGGCCATCAAGCCCACCATGGCCCTGCTCATCACACGCTCCCTCACTCAGGCAGCGGCTCAATCCCGGCTACTCGATCCGCTGCCGCTCTTCCCCTTCGCCCTCCTCGTCGGGCAGCTTCACATCACTGACCATGATGTTGACTTCCACGACGTCCCGACCTGCCATCCGCTCCACCGCGGAGATCACGCTCTCCCGCACCGAACCGGCCACGTCCGTGATCGAAACGCCATAGTCGACGACGATCTCCAGATCGATGGCCGCCTGCAGTTCCCCTACCTCGACACTGACTCCGCGTGTCACGGACTTGACCCCGCCGGGGCCCGGTATCCGCTCGCGCATGGACCCCATCGAGCGCGCGAACCTACTGCCAGGGCATAGACGCCGCGTACGTCCCGCGCTGCGATTCCGGCGATCTTCTCCACCACCACATCGGCGACCGTCGTCCGACCGCGCGAGCCGGGCGCACCGCCCTGCCTGACGTCGGCGTTCTCAGCCATCAGGCGGTCCTTCCAACATGTAGTCGTTCGACACTCTCCAAACAGATTACAGTCAGATTAGGGCTTTTGTTCGGTTAATGGCCTAGGAGTGCGAATGCCGCGAGCGCCGCTATCCAAGAGCCCTTCCGGAGGCTCCGATCCGGAGTGCCGCTGGTGAAGGGCCACAGCGCCAAGACGTAGGGGTGAGAGGTCGTGAGTGAGGTGCGGACTCACGCAGCACAGCGCCAGCTCTACCTGGGCCGGAAACTCCCACTCGGCAGGCCCGACGACGGTACGTGGATCACCGAGTACGCCGCCGCCCACGCCCTCCGACGCCCGGCCGCGGAGATTCCCGGTCTCCGGCTGGAGACCCTGCGTATCGGACCAGCACCGCTCGAGCCCGTGTCACAGCCGTCCGTCCGTCCACCGGCCGGCGCGCTGCCGCCCGGCCCGCTCCGGATCGAGGCCACCCTCACCGCATCCATCGGGCAGCCACTGCCCCAAACCGCCGAACAGCTGAGGACCAGACTGCTCAACACAGCCGAAGAGCAGCTCGGCCTGCCTACCGTCGCAGTCGATCTGCGCGTCACGGACCTCCTCGAGGGCCCGGAGAACAATGCCGGAGCACGCACCTCGGACCAGGCCATGAGCCCACCGCCGGAATCGGCACCCACGCGAAGCTACCCCTCGGGGGCCGGAGTGACAACCTCGTGGGGACGTCACGAGGGGCTGGCCGACGCCGCAGCGGCCGTTGCGGGCGTGGCCCGACTCACCGCGGTGCTGGGAAGCCGACCAGTCACGATGGAACACAGCGATCATCCACCCGGCAGGCACATCCAGGTCCAACTCGGGGTGGCCCCCGGGCACCACCCCTTGGAGGTCGCCCGCGCCGTCCGTGCAGCGGTAAGCAAAGCAGCCACCCGTGACACCCCGGGCCCGGCCATTGTCACGATCCTCATCACAGAAACCGCGGCCGAGCCAGGTGCCGACGACACCTCGACGCCTCGGGCCTGATCTGGTCCGATCTCTCCGGCCGCCGCGCCCAGCCGTTCCCTGCCTGCGCCTGCGCCTGCACCCACTCGGCCTTGCCACTGCTACTGGTGGCGCCTCAGCAGCCTGCGGATCAGTAGGAAGGCCGCAACGGCAATAAGACCAATCCCTATGAGGATCACGATTGCACCGACAGCGAGCAGGACCGTCCCGAGCAGGATCAGAATCGTCCCGATGATGAGAAGAAACATGGCGAGGACGGTCATGGTCGCCTCCTGTTCCCCTCCCGCCTCTGCTCTTTCCCACCCCCTAGCGCAACATTACTGAATAAGTCCACCAGTCTGCCGATCCAGTGGTACCTGCCTGCCGAAGGGCAGCCCGTTCGCGACCAGGTCGCAGCACCGCTCCAGGACGTTCTCCTTTACCGTCTACAGCTTGGGCGCTTGCGCAGGGTCCATGGGGCTGCCGTCAGGACTCCGCCTGAAGGTGGCGTCTAAGTACGTGTTCCGTCATTGCCGGCCAGGGTGGGATGATCTTGCGCGGCCTGGGTGATCACCACATCGGCGTCGTCCTGGGGCTCCATTCACCGGGCTGAGCTCTCGGCGTTCGGCGTGCTCCCGAGGTGCGGTGTGCGGCCCTACGCAACGTGCGAATGGAACGCAGGGCCGCAGCCGCCAGTCCTGTCTGAAAGACGGCCTTCCGCCAGACCGTACGACGACCGGCAGTCCACCGCGCGCTGAGCCTGGCCGAACGGGTGTGTCGGCACCTCGTCTGCGAAAGGGACCTCCGGCGTCGCCCTGTAGGCAGCAGACCCGAACCGGCCTGTGCGCATGACAGGCGAGCGGTCCGAAGATCGACGTAATCGACGCCAGGCAGGCCCGTGATCGAGGCGGAGTCCTGCGACGCGCCGGGCCCGCGCGGGCACGCACCGCTGCGCCAGCCGCCGCCTTCCGCGCCTGGAAGGCGGCGTCGGCTCCCACGGCGGAGGCAACGGGGCCGCCCGCGCCAGCCGCCCGACCCAGCGACGTCGCGGTGGTCGAATCAGTGTTCCCTTTGTCGCGGTTGGCGGGTTACTGTCCCCTCACGCAAGATCCCGCCAGGGGGGAGCACCACATGCACACCGCCGAAACCCCAGGTCGGCCCGGCCGGCCGCTACCCAACTCAACGCCGACGGCCTAACACCCCGGCTGGCAGCGATCGTCAAGTCCATCCCCGCGGGCGCCATGGGAGGTGAACAGGCCATGGCGTGAAGAGGCCATGGCGCCGCCTACGGCACGCTTCACGTGATGGACCGCCGCTAACACCTACTCGCCGGTGCCGGGGCCCTCGTGCGGTGCGGCGGGCATCGGGACACTCGATGTCGCCGCTCTTGCGTGTCCGGCAGGTCGACGACGCGACGTCGGAGCCGTCCTCGCTCAGACGTTCACCGCAGCCGCCAACCATCGGACGGAGCCGCCATCTATTGCCCTGTGCCATCGAAAGTTGAGCGGTGCCGTCCAAGTTTGAGCGGCCTGGGTCACGCGCTCACGATGCGGCTTGCGGCGCCGAAGGTGAAAAGGTTGGCTCGGACGGTGTGACGCACTCCTACCGACTGTGCAACCAGCCGGCGTACCAGGCGCGAAGGTCGGTGCTCACTGGCACACAACCCGCCCATGCCACCACAGTCCGCCGCAACAGTCGGGGCGATGCCTGCCGTCCGAGGGCCAGCGGACCGAGTGCCGGGGTCGCGGTGAGACAGCCACCTACGTCACCGAGGAGCATCCGCCAGCTATCCCGTATCGGGACATCTGGCCTTCTCCGCGTCGGGGACGGCTACCACCCGTTACAGGGCACGGGCACGATCCACTGGCCGCCTCCATGGCGGTGACCGTCAAGGGCCAGGGAGTGTGTCGCCGTAGGGCGACGCCTGCCACTCGCCCTGTGTGGGCATGCCGTTGGAGGGCTGAGCTTTTCGCACCCCGTCAGTTCGGGGTGTGCCGTCTGTGACCCGTGTCGGCCGTGCGGTCGCCAACACGGGGGGAGGGAAAGGAGACCCGCGCCGTCTCCCGTCGTAACGCGTGGGCGATGGAGCGCGCTTCGATGCCCGCCTGACGAAGGACACCAGTGAGAGGGTTGGTGTATCCGGCGAAGTAGAGGAGTGGGGCTTCGGGATGGGTCTGTGCCCCTGCAGCGAGGGGTTGCCCGGCCTGGTCGAGGACGCCCAGGGGTCCGACCAGGTCGTGCAGGTTGGGCCGGTACCCGGTGGCGGCGATGACCGTGTCAGGTCGCAGCAGGGTGCCGTCGGCGAGTTGCACGTCGGGGCCGTCAAACGCCTGGACGGCCGCGACGGGTTCGACCCGACCGGACCGGACGGCGTCTACGAAGCCGTGGTCGAGCACCGGGTTGACCCCTTCGCGGGCGTTGCGGGTGTACAGGCCGGTGCGAGGCCGGGGCAGTCCCCGCGAGGTCAGGTTGGGTACCGCGAGACGTTGTGTGAGCAGGGAGGTGCGGTCGCGCCACGCGAGTGGGAGGGCCTCCGTCAGTCGGCCGATCGCATGCCATCGGGCGCTTGAGCGAGGCAGGATGTTGGGTGGGGTGCGGACTGCGATCCGTACCCGTGCGGCCCCGGCCCCGGCCAGGGCACCGGCGATTTCGGTACCGCTGTTACCGGCGCCGACCACCAGGACGTCCCGCCCGCGGTAGGGGGCCGGAGAGCGATAGTGAGCCGAGTGCAGCAGGGTGCCGGTGAAGGTCGAACGCCCCTTCCACGCTGGAGTGTTGGGGGTGTGGCACCGGCCGGTGGCCACCACGACCGCACCGGTGGACACCAGGCCGTTGGGGGTATGGACCAGCCATTGTGCTCCCGAACCTGGCTCGGCCCGTACGATGCGCCACACCGGGGTGCTCACCCGGACGTCGAGTTGGTGATGGGTGACGTAGCGTTCCAGGTATCGCAAATAGTCGTCCCGGCTCACCCACGGGCCCAACTGGCGCGGCACCGGCAGGCCGGGGAGTTTCGAGGTGCCGGGTGTGGTGTGCAGGCGCAGATGGTCATAGCGCTGCGCCCAGCTTGCTCCGACTCGGTCCGACCGTTCCAGGATCACGGCCGGTAGTCCGGAGCGGCGCAGTAGTGCGGCGACCGCCAGGCCGTGGGGACCGGCTCCGATCACGATCGTAGGCGCGTGGAAGTTTGGCTGTGGTGTCGGGGGCATCGGCTTGTTTAACGGCAGACTGCGGCTCACGTCACGCTCGACGGGAAGGTACGGGCCTGTGGAGTGGTGATGCAGACTGTTCGCCGGAACAGCGGGTGGCTGCCGTTACACCGGCGGTACGGGCTCGTTGAACTGGGCAGCAGTGCGCCGCCTTGCGCAGGGGGCCGCCGGATCGTCCGCCCGAGCCAGCTGAGCGGTCATGAGCCGGACGGACCAGGGGACATGAGCCTGTGCGGCCTCGTTATCTGCGGCGGGTTTTGGGCCGCCTCGCGTAACTTGTCGCATCTTTTGAGGGGCTTATGTGCAGGCAGTAACAGCGCGGCTGCGGATGAGCGGAGTCCGCAAGGCGTACGGCGGCAGGCAGGTACTGCAGGACATCGATCTTGCCGTATCGGCCGGGACGCTGGTGGGAGTCGTCGGCGAGAACGGGGCGGGCAAGAGCACTCTCTTGCAGATCGCTGTGGGACACCTCGCACCCGATCGCGGAACGGTGACACGCATCGGGGCGGTGGGGTACTGCCCACAACAGGCGGTATTGAACGAGGCGTTCACCGTCGGTCAGCATCTGCGGTTGTTCCAGATGGCTTACCGGCTCCCGACACTTGAGCGCGTCGGCGAGCTGTTGGAGCTGCTGGCGTTGACCGGCTGCCTGCGACAGCAGGTCGGCGAACTAAGTGGTGGCACGCGACAGAAGCTGAATTTGCTGATCGCTCTCATGCACGATCCGCAGTTGCTCGTTCTGGACGAGCCCTACCAGGGCTTCGACTGGGACACCCATCAGCGGTTCTGGACCCTCGCCGCCGATCTGCGTGATCAGGGCCGGTCGATCATCGTGGTCTCTCACCTGCTGCACGACCTGCACCACTTCGACGCGATCGCGCATCTGCGCCAGGGCCGTCTGCACTTCGAGGAGATCGACCGTTGAGGCTCTCCTGGACGGCATTCACTGAACTGCTGCGCTGCACTTTGCTGGGCCACCTGCGGAACCGGCTGGCCCTGGTTCTGGCGGTCGCGTTCATCCCCATCTGGATTGCTGTGGCACGCCTGTGCACTTCCGACCAAGTGGTGCGCATCTGGCTGGACGCCACCAGCGCCACCGTCTCCGCTCCTGCCAGCCGGTTGGGCCAGGTGGCCAGCGCACTGGGCGCCATCACCATGGTCGCCGGCTTCATCGCCTTCACCGAGACCTTCCAGTCCCGGCAGATGGACCGCCGTCTGCTGCTGGCCGGCTACCCCCGGCTGCCGATGCTGCTGGCGAAGCTTGCCGCCGTAGCGCTCACCGCCGCCCTGCTGGCCCTCTATACTACGGTCCTGCTGTCCATCTCCCTGCCCGTACGCCACACGGCCCTCCTGGCGCTGGCCCTTGCGGGCGCTGGCCTCGCCTACGGCGGCATCGGCCTGCTGCTCGGCTCTTTGGTCCGTGGCGAGCTGGAGGGCTTCTTCCTCATCATCATGCTCAGCCTGGTCGACACCGGACTGCAGAACCCCGTCTTCAACACACTCATGGATGTGGCAGGGGTATCCGCCCTTCCCCTGTACGGCGTGACCCAGCTGGCGCTGAGCTCAGCCCTCACCGCGCACATTTCCTGGTCCCACGGCCTGCTCTCCCTCGCCTGGTCAGCAGTGACAGGCGCCCTGGCGCTGCTCGTCCTCCACTCCCACCGCCCTTCCCGCTCCCCGTCCCGCGGGACGGGGGTCCGGGCAGGGTGATCGCTGTCGTGCCCCAATGGCCGCATTTCAGCGCGGTCTATTCGTCGGGGAGTGACTGCGGACCTCCCACCGCGTTGGACGTGTAGACCGCCTGGATCCGTCCGCGATGTCCTTCACCGTCTTGCCAGTTGTCTCTGCTGTCAGGTCCGCGCCGGCAACAGAGGCTCGGCTGCAAGAGTGATTACTGAAGGCCCGAAGTACAACTGACAGGTGATCCGGTCAGCGGCTCGCCCATGTTCCAGCAACGCTCGTATGGCACACGTCCAGGACGTCAGTCCGCATACCGCCGCGCTGAGCAGCCCCTCAAACTTGAGTCTGCGACATACGTTGATCCGCAGGGTGGAGGGCTCCCGCGGCTGATGGTAGGAGAGCAGAACTCACCGAGATTCGGCGGCGATGCTCACCTGGTGCCTGCTCAGCTTCCGTCCGCATCCGCAAGCTGCAACAAACTGTTCACGCCCATCCCCCGGATTTCTCTTCCAGTAACCCGAAGTCTGATGTGACCATGGCTTTCCAGCAGTGGGGCGGGGCGGCGTGCGCGGTCGCGTACGGCCGGGTCGCCCCCCGCTTCCTGCCGTCTTGCACGGCTTCGTCAGGACGGAAGAGAGTGCCGGTGACCGCCACCGACCAGCCCCCCAGCCCTCCGAACGAAGCCGGTCGCGCCGCCGCCGGCGGTGACGTCATCGCGCTTCGGCAGGCGGTCCGTGCCTGGTTCGCCATCTCGTGGCAGACCTTCGGCGGACCGGCCGGGCAGATCGCGGTGATGCAGCGGACACTCGTGGAGGACAAGCGCTGGATCGGCCAGCAGCGGTTCAACCACGCCCTGAGCTACTGCATGCTTCTGCCGGGCCCTGAGGCCCAGCAGTTGGCCATCTACACCGGATGGCTCCTCAACGGCACCCGTGGCGGCTTGATCGCCGGCACCCTGTTCGTCCTGCCCGGCGTCCTCGCACTGCTGGCGCTGTCCGCCCTCTACGTGGCTTTCGGCGCGACGGCGGCCGTCACCGGTGTGTTTGCCGGCCTGGCCCCTGCGGTGGTCGCCATCGTCGTCCAAGCTGTTTCCCGGGTAGCGAAGCGCTCTCTGACTCATCCGCTTCTGATCACCCTAGCGGCGGCCTCCTTCGCGGCGCTCGCCCTGTTCGCCGTGCCGTTCCCCGCCGTCATCGCCGCCGCTGCACTCGCCGGTTGGCTCATCGGCCGCTACAAACCGGACGCTCTTACGCCCGCGGCCGGGTCCGGGGCCACTGAGGGGGAGCCGCCGCTGATCCCGGACGACGCCCTGCATCACGAGCAGCCAAGCCGTCGACGCACTTGGCGGATCCTCGCCGTCGGCTTGTTGCTGTGGGCCGTCCCGGTGGCCGCCGTCGCGGCGCTGACCGGTGTGGGGAGCGTGTTCACCACCCAAGGCCTGTTCTTCTCGGGGACAGCCTTGGTCACCTTCGGCGGCGCCTACGCGGTCCTGGCCTACGTCGCGCAGCAGGCCGTGCAGACCTACGGTTGGCTCAGCGCCAAGGAGATGGTCAGCGGCCTGGCCCTGGCCGAGACCACTCCCGGCCCGTTGATCATGGTGGTGCAGTTCGTCGCGTTTCTCGGCGCCTACCGCGACCCCGGCAGCCTCGAACCATGGGCCGCAGCCCTGCTCGGCGCCCTGCTCACCATCTGGGTCACCTTCGTGCCGTGTTTCCTGTTCATCTTCCTCGGCGCCCCCTACATCGAGCGCCTGCGCGGCAACCGCCGAATCTCCGCCGCCCTGACCGGTATCACGGCCGCCGTCGTCGGCGTCATCGCCAACCTCGCCCTCTACTTTGCCGAGCACGCCCTGTTCACCACCGTGGACGCCAAGACCCTTGGCCCGGTACACCTCATGTTGCCCGACCTGGCCACACTGCGCCCTGCTGCTCTCACGATCACGGTGATCGCGGTGTTGCTGATCTTCAAGTTCCGCTGGAGCGTCCTGCGCACCCTCGGCGTGTGCGCCGTGCTGGGGCTGGGCGCAGCGCTTGTGGGCGTTCCCGGAATCTGAGCCGCTGTGGCCTACGCGTTGGCGGCGGACTGGTGGGGCGGTCGGGTGTCGCCGTCTCATGGGCCAGTGAGCGACGTGCAAGGCACCCGTCGAGCTCAGGCCGTGTCGTCTTCTCGGTGAACGTCCCGTACACCTCGACGATCTTTCGCCGGCCTTCTCATGGCCGACGGCCCAGACCTTGGTATGTGCTGGGCCTCGTGTAAGGCAATGTGGCGGCTCAGCCTGTATGGCGCCCGGCCTGCGCTGATGGCTGGAGCCGGTGCCCTGCGGACCCGTCTTCCACGGGTCCGCAGGGGGTGAGTCCTACGTCAGGAAGCGTCCTGTGTGTTGCGGCGCTTGTACCACCACAGTCCACTGGCGAGGACAATTACTGCGGCGCCGATTGCGATGGGCAGTGCGGGGCTCATGCCGTCGTCCTTGTTCTCGGCGGCGTCCTCGTTGTCTTCCTTGGCCGGAGCCTTGGAGGCCGTCGGGTCGGTGACGGCGGGGGTGGAGGGCGCGGCTGTCGTGGGCTCGGTGGTCGGGCTGGGGCTGACCGGTTTGGCTCCCGGCTCGGCCGCCTTCAGCGCGAGGACGGGGGCGGGGCTGCCGTGCCCGCCGTCGGTGGGCTTCTCCAGCTCGATCCAGCGGTCCAGACGGCCGTCGCTGTAGGTCTGCAGGGTCTTGAACGCCAGGGACTTGGCGTCCGGCAGCTGCCGCACGGTGACGGAGTAGGAGGCGTCCTGGCCGACAGGCACCGCCGGTCCCGAGACGGCGTATCCCCGCTCGGTGGCGGTCAGCTTCCAGCCCTTCGGGCCTTCCTTGTAGGTGACGTCGGCCGCCTCGATGCCCTTGGGCAGGATCACCTCCAGTTTGGTGATGCCGGCCTTGTCGGACTCCGATTCGGCGGTGAAGTCCAGGGTGACGTTCTCGGCGAGCGAGCGGGCGCTCGCCGACTCCACTTCCACATGCGCCGAGGCGGGGGCGGCGAAGACGATGGCGGCTGCCAGAACAGCGCCGGTGGCAACGGAGAGGCGGCGTGCGGTGTGCGCAGGGTTGGTGCGGGACATGGCGTTACTCCCAGAGGGTCTCGCATACGTGCGGGCGCGCCTGAGCGCGCCCCGAGGTCAAGGGGGGGGAGAGCGCACTGCGAGGGCGGACCTCGGCGTACCACCGCGTGTGCCAGCACCCCCGTGCCTTGAGAGGGTGGGTGTGATCGGGTGCCGGCCGGCCGCAGCGCGCGCGGCACCGCGACCAGCCGGTGTGGCGGAGCGACATGCACGAACCACTGGTGGAGTACGCCTTCGACCCCATCCGCGAGCGCCTGGCACGCGGCGTCGGCGCGCTGCATGCCCCAAGCCACCAGTAGCGCGGCCGCGACATGGGCGGCCGTCATCGCGGCGCCGCCGTGCTGTCCGGCGTGCCAGGGCTCGAAGGCGGCCGGTGCATCGCTGTCCGGGCCATGCTCCGCGTGCGGGTCGCGGCCGCGATGAGCGGCTCGTACGAGCCATAGGTGCAGCCCAGTCTGAGCGGCTCCGGTGGCCGACGCGACCATGGGCAGTGAGCGCGGCCGCCGTGAGAAAGGAAGCGCCAGGCAGAAGAGCAGCCCGGCAGCGACCAGGGTGGCCGGCCACTGCACCGGATGCCCCGAAACTAGATGATGGCCCGTAACGGCGAGCCCCGTGGTGGCCGCGGTGAACACCCCGGACCGGGCAGCGGCCACCAGCACGCCGTTCGCCGGCCCCAGGCCGACGCGACGCGCTGCGCGGGCACAACGGGTCCACGACATGGCGGCACCATCATGGGCCATCCACGCCCACCGCGGCCCATAGCTTCGCAATGCCTTGCTCCTCAGCCTGTGCACCGTCTGACGAGAACGGCTTGCGACACCCACCGTCATGACCAACAGCTATAACCCTGGATTCCTGCCGATCGTAGAACCCCATGACTTCAGCGTGGAGTTGAGGCAGGCCGTTGTCGACTGCTGGATCAAGGTCAGCAGCGGGGGAGGGGTCGCCGGGGTTCCGTTCCCGCCCGGTCGGGGCTGACGAGTCACCTCAGCGGCCGACCGCATCGTCGACGGTCTGAATCCGCAGCGAAGCCGTCTCCTGATCGCCATGGTCGACGGCATCCTCGCCGGATGGCTGAAGCACGCCGCGATCTCGACCCGCTCGTCGCGCACTGGGGCACGGTCTACCACTTTCAGAAGCACCCGGGGGCCCGTGGCCTCGGCCTCGGGGCGGCTCTCATGCTTCGCGCGGGGGATCGCGCGTGACGAGATAGGCCTGGAGCAGCTCCATCTCGCCGCGCGCGGGGGCGTCGGACTTGAGGGCTTCTACCGGGGCGGATCGCCGTGGACCCCCGCAACACCTCACGGCGGTGCCCCGAATGCGGGCACACCGCCACGGAGAACCGGCCCACACAGGAGAAGTTCCACTGCCAGTCCTGCGGCCACCAGGCGCACGCGGACACGGTAGGCGCCCTGAACGTACTACGGACCGGGCTGGTCCGTCGCAACGCCAACCAGGCATAGCGAGAAGCCCCCTCCTTTAGGAGAGGGAGGAGTCACCTGCGCATGGACGACGGGAGCCTCGTGGTCCTGGACTGGGGCGGCGGCAACGACGCTCCCGCCGCTGGGAACTGGGACGGCGGCAACGGAGCGTCTGCGGCGAACATCGGCATCTGGCGCCCCTCCCAGGCCCGCTTCCACCTGCGCAACGACGACGGCTCCGCCACTACCTCGACTGGGGACAGCCCAGGTAAGACGGAACCACCGACAGCTCGCCGGCGCGCCCATCAAGGCGCGCCGGCGACGGCCATTTCTGCTGAGCTGCCATCAGGAAGAGGCTGTGCGGGCGAAGGAGCGACGGTAGGAGCGGGGCGGGACGCCGCGGCGGCGGACGAACTGTTCACGCAGGACCGCCGCGCTGCCGTAGCCGACCCTGTGGGCGACCTCCTCGACCGGCAGGTCGGTCGTCTCCAGGAGTTCCTCAGCGCTGCTCAGCCGGAGGTCCCGAAGCCAGGAGTGCGGGGTGGTGCCGGTGGTGGCACTGAACCGGCGGGCGAAGGAGCGCTTGCTCATCGCGGCTCGCCTTGCCAACTCCGCGACCGGAAGTGGCTCGTGAAGGTTCTGTCGGGCCCAGGCGAGCACCTCGGCGAGACGCTCGTCCTCACCGTCCTCGGGGACCGGCACGGCCAGGTATTGGGCCTGGCCTCCATCGCGGTGCGAGGGCAGCACCATGTCCCGCGCGATGTGGTTGGCCAAAGCGGCGCCGTGTTCGCGCCTGATCAGGTGCAGGCACAGGTCGGCCCCCGCCGCGGCACCCGCGCCGGTGACGATCGGCCCCTCGTCGAGGTACAGGGCATCGGGCTCGACAGTGACCGTCGGATAGCTGCGCGCCAGCAGCCCGGCGAACCGCCAGTGCGTGGTGGCACGGCGGCCGTCAAGCAGGCCCGCGGCGGCCAGCGCGAACGTACCGACGCAGTGCGCGGCGACCAGCGCCCCTCGCCCGTGTGCACGGGACAGGGCGTCGAGCACGTCGGGCCCCGGTGGCGTGCGGAAGCCGGCGCCCGGCAGGGCGATCACGAGGTCGGCAGCGTCCAACCGCCCCGGTCCGTGCGCGATCGTCAGCGGTACACCAATGTCGGAGGTGAGGGCCCCCGGCCGATCGCTACACAGGTCAAAGTCGAAACCGGGCGCTCCCTCACCGTGGGGGCCGAACACCTCCGCGACGATGCCGACGGCAAGCATGCCGACTCCGGGTGGGGCGTACGCGACGACGCTCGTGAAAGGGGGCACACCCGGAGTATGGCAGGTTCCCTGCGATCAGCGGTATCAATGCCATTCGTAGGCGACGGGCCTCGCCCTCCTCGGGAGACCGACGGCGACCACCTGTACGAGGTAGTTGGTTCGCGACTGCGACTGAACGATCAGTTGGAGCCATCACACCTGGGCAGTTGCGGTCCCTTGTCGTCATTGGGCCTCATCACCGCGAAGCAGGAACACGATGCCGACGCCGGAGGCAAAGGACAGTGCCCAGCCCGGTCTACGAACGACGCTATGAAGACCACGGTCATGGTGGAGTGGGGGAGCGCCTGGTTGCTCCGCCTGGCACCTGCTGCGCAGCGAGGTTGACCATGACGCGGTCTCCTTGAAGGAGCGGGTGTCCGTCCAGGTAGTCGCAATGTACGAGATGGCGCTGATCGCCAGGGGTACTTTCAGCATCGGCCTGATCGGCATCCAGATCGCCAGGGCGATGGGTGCCAGGCAGGTCATCGTCACCACTCGCAACGCCGCCAAGCGCAACCTGCTCACAGGGGTCGGTGTCGACATCGTTGTGATCACTGGCGAGCAGGACCTCGTCCGGGCGGTAATGGATGCCACCGGCGGTGACGGTGTCGATGTCGTCCTTGACCATGTAGGCGGTGAGACCTTCGCCGTCTGCCTTGGTGCTGCCCGCACCGACGGGACGGTGATCAACGTCGGCCGCCTCGACAAGCCCCGAGCCACCATCGACCTCCACGCCCTGTCCTACCGCCACCTGTACGTTGCCGGAGTCGCCTTCGGCTTCACCCGGCCTGCGGAACTCGGCACGGTCATCTCAGCGGCCGGTGGGGATCTGTCGGCTGTCGCCGTCGGCCGGGTACGGCCACTGATCGACGCGCTTGACGTCTTCGACTTCGAACTGACCGACGACCACATGGCGGCCATCGCCGCCCTGGACACCAGAGCGTCCCTGTTCCTCGACCACCGTGGCCCGGCCGTCGTCAGCCAGCTCGGCAAGTACACCCTGACCACCTGATCACGCGCTGCGGTTCATTGCACCAACAGCTGAGCCTCCGTCTCAGCACCGTGGCAACGGCCACGAAAGCACTGGGACGCCTTCCTTCCATCCTGGTTGCGCCACGTCATGAACCACCGTGAGGGTCTGAGGATGCGCCTCACCCTCTGACCGGCAACGGCCTGCTACTCCACGCCGGACAAAAGCCGAAGGTCTGGGAGACGTCGTCGACACCGTTCCAGGCATTCCCAGTAGCAGGGCTGCCGGCTGGTGCTCCTCACCGGTCACGCCGACTCTTCTTCCGCACCACGCGGTGACGCTGCCAGCGGCGCTCCGTCCGGCAGACAGACGTACGCCGATGCCCCGCTCTCACCGTCAGGCCCAGTTCAGGACCTGTGCGCAGGGACAGCTCAGCGGTTCTCGCTCTGCGACTCCCCGCCCATCAGCACGTCGGCGCGCACTGGAGATCCGAGTCGACGTTCGGCTGTTCACCGGGGGTTCCACCCTGTCCGAGGAGCGTCAGTCAGACTGGCAGAAGCGCACGCCAACCCATGAGTCCTTTGGTCTCCCTGGCCGCCCAAGGACGAAACAGCCCGGCCTGTCGCCGGACGAGGCGGCAGCCGGCCAGTCAGCGCAGCGGCCGGCGTCGGCCGGAGCGCCGCATGTTCAGACCCAGGTAGAGCAGAGCCGCGACGAACACCGCGCTGCCGATGATCAACAAGTAGAACAAGCCTTCGGCGACGACACCGATGAAGCCCAGCACGATCGCCGCGATGATGAGGATCAAGAACAACGTCATGATGTCGGACCTCCTTGACGGGTGCCGGTCAGCGGCGGGCGAGCTGACGCTCACCGTTCGCGCCGGGCTTGTACGACAGTCCGTAGTGTGCAAAGACCGCCGCCTCGTCCTCGGCCGGCAGGACATCATCCGTGCCGATCGACGGGCACTTCTTCACCAGCGACCTGTCATAGCGGACCTTGACGTATCCCGGTCCGACCAGCGCGCCCGCCAACGGGACGAAGACCAGGTGACGCCTGGTGGGCAGGCCGACCTGGACAGTGGCCATGGCCGGCTCGTCCGTGCTGGTGTCCACGTAGACCGCTTCCAGCGGACCGATCTTGTGACCGCCCACATCCACGACATCCTGGGTGCGCCACTCACGGATATCCGCGATCTGAATCATTAGCCGCATTCCCTCTCGCGTGATGTGCCCGAAGCCGGTGCACTTCACAGCCTGCCCCGCAAAGGCTGCCGGCACCAGCTTGGACACTCGCAATTCCCTGCACCACCAAGGGGCGCTCGGCCGCGGGCCATCCGTACGGACTGTCTTGGAACCCCGGGCTGACGCCGGGGGCAGGCGTGCAATCGCCTGCTGATGGCGGGGGCTCCCCGCGGGCCGACGGCAGTTCCAGGAGGTACGACTCGTGCGTACGCTGGTGATGTCGTCGGTCATCCCCGCCCGAACCGTGTACGGGGCAGCTCCACGCTTTCTGGGGCAGTGAGGCTCATTTAGCGACTTCGGCAGGCGCCGGCAGGATCTCCCGTCATGGCGCGAGGCCGTCGGCGTCCGGTCCTCAGAGGTTCGCGCACGGGCGGTGACCAGGCGTGCACGGTTCCATTATGGCGGCGGAGAGGTGCTGCTGGGCACGATGTGCGTCCGCGAGGGAACGTAGACGGGCTCGTGCCCAGGAGCCGACGGCGGTGGCATCCTCTGCCCGGCGGGCGGCCGGTTCCGAAGGCGGCTGCCGGAGCAGTGCTCGAAGTCAGTGTCCAGCAGTGGTCCGCGCCGTCCGCGAGGCTGCGGAGGCGTCGGCGAGATCGGCGCCGGTGTCGGCGTCCCGCCGGGAGTGGCCGATACCGTGCCAGTCCAGGCACATGACGGTCGCGTCGTCCTGCAGGTGGCCGTGGTTGGCATCGACGATGGACGCGATGAGGGTGCGCGCTGCCTCGCGGGGATGCAGTTCGCGGGTGCGGACGATCAGGTCCGACAGGTCGAGGCTGTTGGCGTTGCGCTCAAGCATGCCGTCGGTGAGCATGATCAGCCTGTCACCCGGCTGCAGGTCGAGTGACTGGACCCGGTAGGTGTGGGGGATCTGGAAGCCGAACGGTACATCGACTTCTGGAACGAGCTCCTGCACCTGTCCGTCCCGCATGCGCAGCGGCCACGGGTGGCCGGCGTTGATGAATTCGGTCTTGCCGTCGAGCAGGCTGATGCGCAGGAGCTGGCCGGTGGCGTAGCCCTGACGGCCGTGATCGCGCATCGCTTGGTCGGCCTGGCGGGCCTGTTCGGCGAGGTCTGCGCCGGCTCGGCGTGCCCGGCGCAAGGCGCCCACCAGGAGGGTGGCCAGTAGTGCGGCGTTGACGTCGTGGCCCACGGCGTCGGTGACGGAGAGCTGGACGGTGTCCCGGTCGATCACGTAGTCGAAGGTGTCACCGCCGACGTGGTCGGCGGGCTCGAGCGCCCCGGCGACCGCGAACTGGGCGGCCTCGCATGCCAGGGAGGCCGGGAGCAGCCGGTGCTGGATCTCTGCCGCCAGGCTGAGCGGGGTGGTGCGGCGGCCCCACTGGTACACGTCGGTGAAGGACCGGTTCGCGATGACGATGTACGCCAGGGCGTGCGCGGTCTCCCCGATCTCTCGCATCACCTCCGCATTCGGCACTGCGGTCAGAAAGAGTTCGAGAAGCCCGATGGCGTCCCCCCGATTGGTCACGGGGGCGACAATCCGCACCAGCGCGCCTTCACCGATGTCCTGCACCTTCGGTCGCTGGGTGCGGATCACGTCGTCGTACAGGGTGCCTCGTAGCGTGATGCGCCGGGCGGGCCCGTCGGTGTCGACGCTGCCGGCCGCACCCAGCCGTACTACCGAACTGCCGGTGAAGTCGGTGATCAAGAACGATACGGACGCGGCCCCGAGGTTCTCCTTGAGCATGTGCGCGACCACGTCGAGCGACTCCACGGGCGCCGCGGTCTCCGCGGCAGACAGTGTCCTTGCCAAAGTCATCGCCCTGGTTCGGCCGCTCCCTTTCTCCGGAGCGCAAGTAGTCGGCTCACCATTTCCGTCAGGCTCGCATACGGTCATGATGACTCCTTGGTCGCTGCTGCTCGGGGCTCCGCGACTCCGTCCCAGGTGTATCAGGGGCTGGTGCCGGGCCGAAAGTCATTGCACCACAGGGCTGGTGTACGGACGCACCTATTGACCAACAGCTCCCGAACGGCCCGGCAGGCGTCGCGAGGTCGTAAACCGCGACTGCGTCCGGCCGCCGCCGTACAGCATCGCGTCGTGGCGGGGCGTTGCCACGACGTGGCCGCAGCTCGTTCCAGAGGCAGCACTCGCACGGCGAATTCTCGAGGGGATCATGTGTGAGTCACCCTGGCCGGAGCTCGGCGAGCCCGCCTTCCGCCAGAATGGCGCATCCCCCAGCCCCGGATCTGCATGTCTGCTACGAATTGGCCCGGAGCAGAACGGATACGAAGAGACGAGGAACATGTCGGAGTACCAGCACTACCAGTTCCTGGTTGAGGCGCCGCTGACCGACAGCCAGCTCGCCGAGATCCGCGCGCTGACGACGCGCGCCCGCCTCACCCGGCACAGTTTCCTCAACACCTACAGCTGGGGTGACTTCCGGGGCGACCCGCAGGCACTGATGGAAACGCACTACGACGCCCACCTCTACTTCGCGAACTGGGGCACCCGGCAGGTGATCCTGCGTTGGCCCACCACCGTCTTGCCACTCGGGGCCACCGGGCCCTACTGCGTCGGCGACTCGGCGACCGTCCGCGAGAGCGGGGGCCACGTGCTGATCACCCTGCAGTCCGATTCCGAGGACGCGGTGGAGGACTTCATCGACCTCTTCGACCCTGAGGACGACGAGGACAGGGACCAGCAGTGGCTGCCGTCCATCGCCCGCTCCCGTCAGCAGGTCGCCGAGGGCGACACGCGCCTCCTCTACCTCGCCTGGCTCCTGTGCCTGCAAAACGGCGAGCTCGACGGTGACGGCCTCGAGCCCCCGGTGCCGCCGGGCCTGGCCGACCTGCCCGAGGCTCTCGCCGACCTGGCCACGTTCCTGCGCATCGACATGGACCTCATCGCTGCCGCAGCGAAACGCTCACCGCAGCCCGAACCACGTCCCTCACTTGCCGCCTACCGTGCTTGGATCGCCACCCTCGACGCGGGCGAGAAGGACACCGTCCTCGCCCACCTGCTCCACGACGGCGATACCCACATGCTGTCGGAGCTACGCCGCCGCTTCCTTGATGCCCAGCCGGCTCCCGACCGTGCCACGGCACCCCGAACAACTTCTGAAATCCTCGCCGCAGCCACTGCCCTGACGGCGTCGCGCGTCGCTGAGGAGGAACGCCAGGAGGCGCAGGCGCGAGAACGTGCGGCTCGTGAGGAACGCCAGGCGCGGGACCGGCGACTGGCCGACCTGCGGCACGATCCCGAGGCCGCCTGGCAGCGGGCATCAGAACTGCTCGCCGCGCGAGGGACCCGCCACTACGCGGAAGTCGTCCGCATCATGGGCGACCTGGCCGCCCTGGCCGACCAGGAAGCCACGACGAGCACTTTCACTGAACGCTACGCTCGGTTCATCGCCATGCACCGGACGAAGAAGGCGCTGCTACGCGATCTCAGGGCCCGGGGGCCGGTCTGCGCGGATCTGACCGCCCTCGCTCCGCCGACGCGCTGAGCGTACTTGGCGGTCGGTCCGCTTCTGCGGCGAGCGCGAGGAGCCAGTGATGTGGTTGTGAGTCATTGGACACCTCATGAGGCGCGTGCGTGCCAGATCGTTGACTTGCCTTACGGGCGTCAGTGCCTGACTGAGAACCCTCGACGTGGTGCAGACCGGCGCTTGGTTCCGGACGGACGCCCGCTCGCTGCCCGCCGTCGTGGAGGCGGTCTTCCACGTCGGCGAACCGCCGGTGTATTTCGGCAGCATCCCCATGCGCGACGCAGACGACGTGCGGGCGGCCGCCGCGCGATGGGGCGCGACCGTCCGGGTGACGGTGACGTTCCAGGAGACGGCGGTGCGGCGCCGCCGTGCGGTGACGACGGCGCCGACGTACGTCAGTCAGTGGTACGACTCAGTTGTACGTGATGTCCGATGCCGAGAAGCGGCACGCGGTGCCGTCGGGGCCGCTGCCCAGCTGGGTGGGCTCCTTGCCGGTGTTGTTGCCCTTGAAGCGCACGCAGGTCTTGATCTTCTTCTTTGCGTCGCCGTGGATCCGGATCTTCGACAGCGTTGCGGTGTCGCCGTAATTCTGGTTGATGCCGACGATCGACTTCCCCGGCGCGGTCACGTCGATGTCACTCAGCACGATCGTGCGCTTATGCTGCGTCTTGCAGTTGCCGCACGAGCGGACCAGCTTGCCGAAGCCCTCGACCTGGAAGCCGGTCGCGGTGAGCTTGCCGGCCCCATTGAACTGGAGGACCTTGTCGTCGGCCTTCTTCGCCCCACCGCCGATGACGTTGTACGTCGCCGAAGCCGACTTGCCCTTGAAGGTGGCGGCATCCTCGCCGACGTCCAGCCACCATACGTTCTGCAGCGTGCAGCTGCCCTTGCAGTGGACGCCGTCGGCGGCGGGCGTGCCGATGATGACGTTCTTCAGGACGGCACCGTCGGCCAACTCGAAGAGGGGGGACTGACCCTCGTCCTGGCCGCTGCCGCCCAGGGCTCCGGTGCCGTAGAACTTCTTCATCCCGCCGTCGTACTCACCGGAGACCGGGATGGTTTTCGGCACCGGCTTGCTGCCGGTGTCCGCGGGCCAGGACGCGGCGGCCCCGGCAGGGGACAGCATCGTCGTGGTGGCGATCACCGCACCGGTCAGCCCGAGGGCGGCGGCTCCGCTGATCACCGCCCGGCGCGTGGTGACCCGGCGACGGTGGCGGACGCGCTGTTCAGTTCGTGCAGTCATGCCCATTCCTTGTGTGGGGAAGATCTTGCGCCTTCTGGTCGCCACGGGGGAGGAAAAGGTTGCCGCGTTTTCGCAATCAGTCGTCGTGCGGGGCGAAGTCGCCCGACACGGCGAGCTGTTCGCTCCGCGTTCGGGCGGTGGCCGCGTAGCGGTCGTCCCGGGCGTCCCGGCCGCCGCTGGTGTGGTAGTACTGCCCGGCGAACATCCACAGGCCGGCTTGGACCGTACGCCCGTGCTTGAGCACCCAGGTGTGGACGATGTAGCCGTCCTTCTCGGCGATCGTCAGGGTGAAGTCGTCCTCGGGGGAGTGACCGCCAGGCACCGGTGGAGGTGACTCCGCCGGTCTGGGCGATCCACAACTCGACGGTCAGCGTGTCCAGTTCCTCGCGCGTCTTGAGCGTGACGTTGCTCTGCGCCCAGAAGTCTTTGCTGTGCGGGTCCACAGAGCCGTCCGACCAACACTGGCCCGTCCTGCTCACCGGCGGCGGGCGCGCCGGCATCGGACGTACGTGACGGTGAGGCGCTCGGCTCGCGGGACTTGAGGGAGGTGCTCGGCGTGGGGTCTGCGGGCGCCGGATCCGCAGGCGTCGGGTCCACCGGCGAGGGCACGGGCGCGTCGCGTCCGTCGACGGGATGGGCGTGGAGGTGCTGGAGAACGCCGAGGACGTGGCCTCACTGACCCGACTTCGTGCAATGGCGAGGCGCCGGGCCCGAGTGGTGGGACCCCACCCCCTGCAGGGCGTCGCGGTGGTCAGCGCGGGAGCGCTCCTGCGAAGGTCAGGGTGAGTGCGGCCATGACCGTCAGTGTCGCGAGGCTGGTCATGCGATAACTTGCCGCCGACTGGGGTGCTTCGGGCGGTGGTTCGAACAGGGTGCGGCAATCCCTGCACAGCTCTGTGTCGTGTTCTGCCCGGTCGAGCCAGTAGGCGCCGAGGCGGGCGGCCGGGTGTAGGGGTCATCCGACCCGTCGAGAATATTCACGCTCCGTTAACGCTGATGACACCTGCGCGGGCACGTCGCGTAGCTGGCCGTCATCCGATCGTCACGTCACATATTCCGCTGGTCATTGCGCTCGCAGGGCGCCGCTCCCCCCGAGCCTGGGGATGCCCGGCTCCCGATTGTCGAGGCGAGGGACACGTTTTCCAGAGCGGGCGTGGCTAGTGGGCCGCGTCTGGGTGGCGGCATACGTGCGCGCAGATCGGTGCCCGGACTCTTGCCTTGCCGAGGTACGCCCTACGCGGGTAATGCCGGGAGGTGGCCCACTGCTGCTGAGGCCGTCCATCACTGAGACGTTGGCGGCACCCGAATGATCTGGGGGGGTAGACGCGTCGTGGCGCCTTGGCGGGATGCCGAGGCGAGGGTATGAAGAGCGTGGCCGGCCTGGGCGCGCGAAGACTAGGCCGGCCACCGCGGCTCGACTGCCCTCGCGGGCCCGCAGTCTGTCCAGCCCCTCCCGATGGGGGCTGTAGGCCTCTGCGTACCTGCCAGGGACCGGTTTACTGCGCGGTAGGCTGGCATTGGCTAGGAGCTGGTGCCGTGCGGGCCGGCGCCAACGGGCGTGGCAGGCAAGTGCTTCTGTGATGGGTGTATCAGTCGCTGTCTTGGGCGAGCGGGCTTTGCCCGGTGATGTAACGGGCCGCCTGGGGACGCAGGGCAGCGACGGCAGCCGCGGTATCCGTTGCCAGTTGGGCCGCCACCGCGTCCGCAGTCTCCTCGAGCGGTGCATCCGCTGTCAGAGGTTCGCTGTTGTGGTCACCCGGTCTCATAAACGCCTCCTTGCCCCAAGGCGGGTTCCCATGCCTGTTGACGCGGTCACATCTAGGGAGTGCGTCGTCAGGGTGACACCAGTGCAGGCGCAGGGGGGCAGGATGCCGACGCCGTCTCGGGGGCAGTGCCCGCCGGATGCAGGATCACTCTGAACGGCACGGCATCACGCGCGTGTGCGGCTGGCTGCTCCGCTTGGCGCCTGCCGCGCTGCGCGGGGGACCGGTAGGCGGTGTCCTGGGAGAGAAGGATTGTCCATCCTGGGAGAGCTATGCACGAGATGTGCCCCGGCTCTGATGAGCCAGGGACAGAAGTGGTGTGGCACGGGCGGATGAAACAAGGCGCCGAGGCCTTGTGCGGTCAACGGCTCGAGGATGCATTCGAAACCGCACGGGCGGAAAGCTCTCGTCACTGCCTGCGGTGCATGGGCGCGTTCAACCGACTGCTGGGCCAGCGCAGCTCCGCGCGGCAGGGGCCCTGAGGCCAGGCGCGGTTCTCAGGGCCCCTCCAGAAGGCGCGTATGGGATGGGGGACTCATTCGCGCTTCGCCCGTACAACGGCGTCTGCGCTTACCGGGTAACGGGTGCGGATGTTCTTCCGGTCGTTATAGCCCTCCGGGGTGGGCAGACGACCGGTCCTGCTCGCCATCGGCGAACTCACGGCGCTGGCCGAGATGGCCGACTCGAGCAGTAGAGGACGCGACGCCAGGCGGTAGCGCGGGCTTGCGCTGAGAACAATCAGTGGGTGCCGCTAGTGGAAGCGCACGACCGGCGGCCCAAGCCCCATTGACGGCCACTGCGGCTACAAGCCAGGCACCACGGGTGGTACTAACCTTGCAGTCGTCTTGTTGTAAGGGCTGACGGTTGGTGATCGTCGCGGCATGCCGGAGGTACGAGGTATCTCGAGTCGATTTTGAGCTGCGCCGCCTCCACGTCCGCCACGGCATACGCTTTCGCAGGTTGACCGACACTGCGGCCTGGGCGGGGCCGGGCCCGGCCGGGGCTGGGCTCCGGCCCGTGTCGTACCTCCGTGGTGCTCATCTCCCATAAGCCAGTTCCGCGACTTCAACCTCAAGCTGCTCGTCATCGAGGGGCTCATGTACGGCTCCGAGCCGTTCCTTCCGGTCTGCGACCTGCCCGCGCGCCTGGCCGAGCGGGGGATCGACGACCCCGCGCCCCACGTCCGGGAGAACGGCCTGCACGCGGAGGTGCTGCCGGAGTCCCGGGCCCACTTCGAGGCCCTGGAGATCCCGGCCTGCTCGCCCGAGTCGAGGAGCTGTGCTTCGACGCCGGGGCGGACGTCTGCCGGCACTGCGCCCCCGCCTGGGACGGCGAGGACGACCTGTTCGACGTCCGCTCGCTCGACCACCTCGCCCTGCTGCCCAACCTACGGGAGGTCACCTTCGTGGAGGACGGCGTCCTGGCCGTGCCGGACGCGGCGGAGGTCTTCACCGCGCGGGGCATCGACACCGACTGAGTACCGGCCCCGTTCGTCGCCCGCCGCCCCGGCCGGAGAAGGTCGCGCACCGCCGTCACACGGACGCCTCCTGCGCCTACGGCTACTCCGGCGCCCCTTGATGGGAAGGCGGCCGGCGGCTCTTAGGTGGCTGCGGCGCCGGGCTACCTGCCGACTGGCCGGGAGGGCCTGACTCCCGCATCTCTGAAAGTGAGAACGATCATGGTCGGCTAACCCGCCGGCCGCAGGCTCCGCCGCGGCCTCCCCGCCCCCGCAGGGGCAGCCGGGTCATCTGACCGAGTCCTCGAAGTAGAAGTGATCGTCCCCGGCGTCCAAGTAGTGCGCGAACGACTTCGACGGCTCGGCGACGACAGTTGAGGACTCCTTGACATGCAGGGCATCGGGCAGCTTCGGGGTGTCGACTACCAGGGCGAGGTGCTCTCCGGTGTAGTCCGCGTGCTCGTACAGCGTCACCGTCCACCCGTCAGGCACGCGGACGGAGGAGATGCAGTCGTTCATGGCCGGGGCGAGCCGCGCTGGACGCAGGGCCGGCTTCCGTGCACACGTGCGCAGGCTAAGTACCTCTGCCTCTCACGAGCAGAAATCTGTGCTCGTCGGAGTAGACATTGGGTGGTGGTGTGGTTATGGTTTCTCTCGTAACGCAGAGAGACCGCAGGGCCTGGCAGAGACGAACGCCGGGCAAGCAGTATCCGCAGCACGCAGTACCCGTAAGTGCAGTGCGCAGGGCGGTGCGGTGGTGGAGTGTCGAAGCCAGTGGTTGCAGGACGGCGACGGGACTGACGACCGGACCGGGTGGCCCGCGGTGATCAGGGGCCGCCGTGAGCAGTACCGCAGTTGACGCGGTGGCAGTACCCGCAAGTGCAGTTCGCAGTACCGATTCGCAGTACCCAGCAGTGAAGTCAGTGAGCAGCACCTCGGTGAAGGCGTCGGCTGCGGGCGCGCGCACCGGGAGGTTCGGCAGTGGGGTTCTAAGCCAGAGTAGACGCAGGATGGGCGACGGGGCTGGCTGCCGAAAGGGTGGCGCTGACTCAGGCCGCTGAGCAGTTCGCATCACCAGCAGTACGCAGTAGAGCAGTACAGCAGTACCCGTTTGGTAAGTAGTTGATCCCAGAGGGAAGAGCGGAGGAACGAGGCGCCATCAGGATCGCCCGGGCTGAAGTCTTTGAGTCCGGGTACCGCAGGACATCCGATAGTGAGGTGGTCTCCGGTCAAGCAACCGCGATCCCCGCACCCCCGACAGCAACTCAGTTGGGCACGCGGAAACAGAAGGCCGGCGCAGTACCAGGGCCGGCAGATGGTGTAGCAGTTCCTTCGGGGCCCTGGTGCCATTGGCACCAGGGCCCCTCCAGCATGCCCCACAGGAAGGTGCGATGACCGCAGACGACTCCTACAGCCGTCTCGACGACGACGACTACCCCGCCTACACCACGGGCCGGGCCGCCGACATGATCGGCACCACCCCAGGCTTCCTCCGAGCCCTCGGAGACGCCCGCCTCATCACCCCGCTGCGCTCAGAGGGTGGTCACCGCCGCTACTCCCGCTACCAGCTCCGTGTCGCCGCCCGGGCCCGGGAGCTCGTCGATCAGGGCATCCCCATCGACGCCGCGTGCCGCATCATCGTCCTCGAGGACCAGCTCGAAGAAGCCCAGCGCATCAACGCCGAACACCGCCGCACCGTCGGATCGGCGAACTCGAGGGCCGCGGCCTGAGTCGGCCGAGGCCTACGGCTCCTCAGAGTTCGTGGCTGCCATCCACACATGCTGCCCGGGACGCAAAGCGTTCCGGGCAACTTCGCTACCTTGAACAGGCCGACGGCCGGGACCTCACCGTTGCCGCCTGGTGTTAGCCGCCGACGTGGATGCCGGCAGGAACACCCCGCCCAAGGACCAGCAGCGACACGACCCGTCATCCCGCGCGTCTGCAGCTTCGGGCGCAGGACGGCATGAAGCAAAGTGCCGCAAGGACCGACGGCGCGCAGATCGGCTTGGTGGTGGAAGTGCTCTGTACGGGTTGCCCGGTGCGCGTCACGCATCCGCTGCGCCAGCACCGTAGTGGCCCGCCGCCCCTCACTGATCGCCGCCCTGCGGCTGCTCGGTCAGCCGCAGGGCATCCAGCCGGCTGCAGCCCCGCACCCTGGTTCTGCTTGTCCGAGGAAGCCACACCTCCATCGTGCTCCCAGTGAGCCCGGCCGGACAGGGCGCGAGAAGGCACGCTGCCGCCCGTAAAGGGGGCCCTGAGGGGTGGCAGGGCCCCACACTGCGGGTCCGTGGGGGACGGATATCACTTACGCGTCGACGGGACCCCGCCCCCCGGGGCGTCACGGTAATGTCCCTCGCCTGCACCCGGGCCATTGCCACCGGCGTCGAGGTCGGCCTCGATGCTCTCCAGTCGGGCCAGGAGGTGCTCGAGAAGGGCGGCGGAGTGTCGCAGGGCGACGCGCCGCTCGCCGTCGTGCAGGGTCGCGTCGGTTCCCCAGAGGGGGTGCCCGTCGGTCGGCGTGAACGTCCAGGCTCCCATCCGAACCCTGCAATTGGGCTTCCGCGCGCCGAGCGGGTGGAGCCCTGGAGTGACCAACGGACTTAACTTCGTCATATTCCGTTCAACGGAACGCCTGTTGGGCGGGATGCGCGGCAAACGGGTGGCCGCGTTGTCGCATGTGAAGTAATTCGGCCTAGTGGTTAATCGGTTCTGCACCGCTTGGGGTGCACGAGCCCGCGCCCCGGCCCTGAGTGTTCGCAGTTCCGCACAGCGGTGCTCGAGGAACCTCGCTAGGGAGGCGGTCGTCTCGGCTTTCGGCTACCGGGGGAGGGAGGCGTGGACGGTCTTGCCGCCGTCGTCGCAGAGGGTCTGCTCGGCGAGGGTGTTGATGAGGCGACCGCCCAGGCCGCCGCGGCCGTTGAGGGCGGCGGGCCGTGGGGTGGGCCCTTCGTACCGTCCGACACTGGAGCCTTGGCGACTTCCCGAGCCTCCCGTGCTCATGCTGGCCCGGGCGCCAGTTGTGAACGCGGGTTGAGGTCATGGTTGGGGCGGTGGTGGTCGCGGCGCGCCGTGTGGCGCGGCTGTTACGTGATCAGAGTGTTTCGGCGCGCTGGTCACAGCGGTGTGGGGGAACGGTCTCGTCCCGTAGCGTCCGGTGGCCCGCGGCGTTTGGTGCGGCATGAATCACTCACGCGATGAGTACCGCATCGGACGTAACGCGGCAGGGTTGTTCGGCGCCTTTCGGCGCGACGCTTCTCAGGAGGATCACGAGGAGTGCCGGTGGTGCGCAAAGCTGTGCGAAGCCGAAGCCGACCAAGCCCGCTCATCAAGACCCGGCATGAACAGGAACGCCAAGCCGCAGGACTGACCTGCTGGCCGCATGACGGGCTCGCGACTGAGCGCAGCCGCTCCGGGCGGCGGGGCTTGGCGGGGCGGCTGCGTCAGAGCTTTCGGCTGTTGCTGACTGGAGTGGGTGCGTTGTCAGGGCAGGGGGAGGCCGGCCAGTGCTGTGGCGAAGCTCAGGACGGCAGCGAGGGTGGCCAGGGTGAGGAGCAGGAGGCGCACGAATCGCAGTGCCCGCGTCAGCCTGGCTGCTCCGGTCGTTGCCTTCTCGGGTGCTTGGACCTGCCTGGGCCAGTGGGTGAAGGGCTCGAGGGGATCCACTTCGTCATGTCGCGTCATGGTCCGACAACGTGCTCGCAGCGGCGGGGGACGGCGACACATAGGGACTGTCACAGCACCGGTACGAGCGGCGTGCCGGTGGGCCGCCGTGTCGGGCGTTCAAAGGGATTCTCCGTCTGCAGGGGGAGCGGGGGAGGCGTCTGGGCAGTAGCTGGCGTGCTCTGGCCATTGGTCGGCGCCGGTTTCGGGTTCGTAAAAGCGCAGTTCGCCGCACAGGGTGCACCGCTGGGCTTGGGTGCTTGACGGCAGGCAGTGGAACTCGCGGGCGTCGCCGGACAGTGCGTAGGGCTCGATCATGGGCTGCTGGGTTCCCCCGCAGGCGAGAACGAAGTTCGTGTGACCGCATCCCTTTCGGGTGATCGCGTTCGCTGGATGCTGACACCAGATGCTCACCGCCCCCGCTCGCTCGCGCTGGCACGGGTGCCGGTCAGGTCGCGGGTTGTTGCGTCGTGCATGAGGTGTTCGAGGGTGGCCAGATCGTTGAGGGCGCCGGTGCCGTCCGGCAGGACGAGCCAGCGCAGACGTCCGCGCGTGGGCCGCGGCCACGGGGTGGCGATCCAGGCGCCTGTGCCGGCGCAGCGGATTCCGGAGGCGAACCAGCCGGTAGTGGCGCCCGGCGGCACGAAGAACCCGGTGAGCCTGGCGCAGGTGTCGAACAGGACCGGCCCGGGCCGCAGTCGGCATGCCCCTATGGCGCGCAGGAGGGTGAAGCCGAGGCGCTCGGGTGTGATCACGACGTCCCAACGTCGGCCGGCCGGAAGCAGGGCGACGTCCGGCTGGTGGCGCCGCCACTGCCTGGCGCAGGCGACCGGATCCCATGCCGCGTCGGCCAGCCACTCCATCGCACCCGTCGTGTTGCCCATACAGACCACCCCTGCATTCCGGGCCGGTGGAACGAACAGCCGTGCTCCGACCGGCAGCCATCACTGCTCGTGACATGCTGTCACCATTTGTTACCGAAAGCGCAAGGGGTCGTTCACGAAAGCCCACCAGAAGAGGCGGTGCCGGCTCATGCCGCCAGGCCACCCGCTCAGGCCCTCGTGCGCAATCTGGCGCCAGATGGGCATGCATCCGGGTTTCGGGGGCAACCCCTGGTCAGGGCGGGCTTCTGCGGTTGTTCCTCCGTCACTGCAGGAGCCGCCCGTCCTCTTTCTTCGCGCGTTTGTGCGGCGTGGGTTCGGGTGTGCGAAGAAACGTGCAGAACGATTGTTACGAAGGTCCGGCCCGGTGGGTGGGGTGGTGTGCCCCGCCTGTTCGCCGCCACCTACTACCACTCATCAACCGCCGTCGAGGCTTTGTGGACCTCCATGCACCTGACGCGGCAGGACATCACGAACCTGGCCGGCCAAGCCCTCGAAGAGCGGATCCGCACCTTCGGCACAGATCACGACCCGACCATCGGCAGCATCACCCTCGACTGGACGGTGGTCACCGTGGACTGCCCCTGGCTGCCCGACCCCGTGCGCCTCTCGGGCTCGCGCGCCTGCGCACTCAACGGACCACCGATCAGCGACGGGGCCGCCCCCGTCCCGGACGGCAGCTTCCCCGCGTTCGTCGAACAAGTCGTCTTCGCCCGCAACATCGTCATCGAACGCGAAGCCAGTCCCGAATCCGCTCATCCCCTCTCACGGCGTCTGTAACCGGCAGCCAGGCCCCACTCAAGACCAGCCTCGGCCCATTCGAACCACCGCCCCACCCGGAACTCCGTACGAAAGCTACGGCCGACCCTCCACCGCACGCCGACATCAGCCAGGGTGCCGACGCCGTCACCGTTGCCAACCTCGCCACGGGTCCCGCCCATTCGGCCCCAGCAGAGCAAATCTGGCCCACCCAACCCGGACGCCGGCGCGTGGACGACGCTGCGCCTGGCTCATGAGGTGCACGTTCATTTGAGGGAGAGCTTCTCCTTTCCCCGCTGCGCCGAACGGGGCCCGCACGCGGTGAGCTTCCGGAGGGATGAGAGGCCGCTGGGGTCGTCCGACAACACCTATCGGCAGTTCACCTACTTCAAAGCGATCCCCGAGGTGGCCTGCAGTTCTTCGGTGCAGGCGGTCCGCACCGCGATCAGCTGCCCCCCGCGAACGAGGTGGCAGCCATCGCCACCGGACCGTGGCGGGCGATGGCTTTCTGGCCTGCCGCCTGTGCCCTGCCAGCGACCGGTCGACTCTCGTGTGGTGCTGCTTCATGGTCAGTGGGCGTGTTGGGTGACGACGTATCGGATCTTGGTGGGTTCTTCTCCCATGACTCAGCGGTGTCAGTGCTGGAGTAGCCGAGCAGGTGGTGCAAGACGAGGACGTCGTAGTGCACGTCTCGGCGTCGCGTCTTCGCGGCCGAGCCCAGATGGGGCTCGCGCTGAGTGATCTGCGCGAGATCGACGGGACCCGGCAGTCTGCTGGTCAGCACCACCGCGTCTATCCGCCGCTGCAGAGTGCGGCCGCCGCCTTCCGTCGGAGCGGGGGAGATCGTAGGCGGCCCAACGGCCATGACGGAGCCCGGGAGCGCTTCGGGGCCCATGACGGTCAAAAGTGCGGGTGGGTACGGACGCTCACTTCTGCGTTCAGGCGGAGTCGGGCAGCCCGGTCGGCAGTGCGTCGTGTTCCTGTTCGACGACGGGCTCGCCGGAGGAAGGGAGCAGTTGGGGAATGCCATCGATGATCGGATAGCGGCGGTGCAGGCGCGGATTGTAGAGAGCGCCCCCGGTCTCGTCGAGGGTCAGCGGGCCCTTGTCGAGCGGGCAGGCGAGGATTTTCAGCAGCGGGTTGTCAGGCTTCATGGCGGTATTCCTTCGGATGTGGGGTGGCCGCGTCGTGTCGCGGCAGGGTGAGCAGGACCATAAGGGCCAACGCGGTGCCGCCGATGCGCAGTAACAGCCGTAGCGGGTCTTGGGGCAGCGGCTCGCTGAACGCGATCGTGCCGCTGACGATGGTGAACACGCAGGTAACCGTCGAGCACACCGGGACGATGAGTGACGCCCGGCAGCGCTGCAGGGCGGTCTGCGAGAGCACCAGTCCGCTGCTCCCTGTCAAAAGCAGAAGGTACGGGTAGGGGGAGGCGAGCAGGGCCGGTACGGAGTCTTGGAGGTCCGAGGTGCCCAGGTGCCCGGAGATGCCCTTGATGGCGAGCGAGCTGACCCCGTACAGCAGGCCGACCGCCACGGCGTAGGCCACTCCGGTGGTCGGCTGCCGGTGGCGTCGGCGAGCTCGCCGTTCCGCGGCCGCGTACAGGAGCAGTCCGGCTGTGATGGTCGGCAGGCACAGTGCCAGCAGGATGCCCGCGGGCGCGCTGTGGCTGATCTCCTCGCTGCTCCCGTACAGCGAGGACACGACCATGACCAGTGCCAGCCCGATGACGGCCACCGCGCGCCGCTCACGGCCGGAGGGTCGCTCACCGAGCACCACCGACGCGAGCACCAGTAGAAGGACCAGCCCGGACAGGAACAGGCCCTGGGCGGCGGCGATCGGCAGCGTGCGGTAGACGGCCAGTTGGGCGGCGAACCCGAGGGCGAGCACCATGGCGCCGCAAATCCACAAGGGCCTGCCTGCAAGCAGGAGCAGGGCCCGGCCCGGATGTGCGGCACTCAGCGGCGGCATGCCGGCCAGGGCCCGCTTCTCCAGGACGAAGCCGGTGCTGTACAGAACGTTCGCCACCAATGCGGCGGCCACTCCCCACACCACGGGCTACACCTTCCTCGCGTGCACAAGGAGGATGGAGGCGAGGGACGGCAGCCGGCAGGCCAAGCGGTCCAGCGGGCGGAGTGGGCGCGGCACGCCGTGGAACGGCGCACCGGCGACCGTCACCACCTCGAACCCGCACGCCGCCACGAACTCGCGCAGCGCGCGTGCCGTGTACAGGCGCAGATGGCCGACCACCTCGCTGCCCGGCCTGCCGTGGATGTGGCGCAGACTCACTTCGGAGAACACCGGCTGGACTCCGGCGAGCAGCAGCCCGCGGTTGTACCAGGCGGCGAGGTTCGGCGTGGAGAGCATCAGATGTCCTCCGGGGCGCAGCACCCGGTGCAGTTCGTCGAGTGCGCTGTCGGGGTCGACGAGGTGCTCGACCACCTCGCTGAAGAGCACGGCGTCGGTGCTGCCGGAGGCGAACGGCAGCCCACCGCCGGTCAACTCGCCGCGGACGACATGGCTCAGGCGTGGTGCCGCCCGGCGCAGCGCGCCCAGCGACCAGTCGACTCCCACGATGCGGTGCCCGTTCAGTTCGCGGGCGGCGGTCGCGGCCGCCGTACCGTCGCCGCAGCCCACGTCGAGCACGGTCGCGGCGGGGTGGCCGGGTCCTGCGGGTCCGAGCGCATCGGCGAGCATCCGGGCCTGGCGCAGACTACGGGCTTCGCCGGAGGCGACGGGGACGGCGGGGTCCTCGTAGAAGTCCCGCAGTCCGGGAACGGGCCGGGCCGGCGAAGGTATGACCGCCTCCTCCGACTTCATGGCGGCGGAGCAGTGGGGTGAGCGGGTCATGACGGCCTCGCATGGTTCTGCCGGGCGGAGCGGTCTCCACTTGGTGTCGGTTCGGGACGCGGCGCGTCGCGGTCGTGCGGCCCGCCGGGTCGGCGGGCCTTCCTCCGAACTCCGGGCGGCTCCGCGTGCACAGTGGTGGTGTCCGGAGTGGTGACGTCCGTCCCTGGTATGTCCGCCCACGGTACGTCCGACTCCGGTACGTCGGTTTCCGGTCCCGAATCCCCAGCGTTCGATCCGTGCCGGGTGACCTGTGACGTTGCCGAAAGCACCTGCTCGAACAGGCTGGTCAAGTACGCGCCGGATGCGTCACCGAGCAGCGCGCGCGACCAGCGCAGGGTCACGTGCAGTCGCCCGCCGGTGGAAGCCGCGGCCACGCTCAGCCCGCGCGGCATCCGCGCAGGTGCGGAGAACCACACGGCCTTCGCCCGGCCGGCGTCACCGAAGTCCAGCGCGTACGGAACGCGTCCGATGTTGGTCACCAGCACCGTCGATGTCCAGGGTGCCGCCGCCCGCCGCGCGCCACGGGTGAGGGTGCCCCGGAGCCTGACCGGCAGGAGCGGCGCTGTCAACAGGCTCGTCCCGGGCCCCAGCGGTGCGCCGTGGGCCGACTTGAGCGCGCGGGTGCGCCGAGCGGTGGTGTGCAGCAACCGGGTCAGGGCCGCCGGGTCCGGCCGCTCACCGAGCAGCAGGTCAGAGTCGCGCGGGTCCTGGGAGGTCATGGGCACCTCGACGAGCCGGGTTCCGTTCCCCATGGGCATCTCTCTGCCGCGCGGGCGGTCGTCGACGGGCATGGTGATCCGCACCGGACCGGCGGGACGGCCCTGCGAAGTGTTCCAGCGGCTCACCATCAGTGTTGCGGCGACCAGCAGTTGGTCGTTGACGGTCCACGGTGCGAGCCCGTCCGTTCCACCCGCACGCGGCGGAACAGGAAGTTCCACCTGGAGCATGCCATTGCCGACGGCGCTGGCCCGTGCCGGCTCGGGGCGGGAGTCCGGGGCGATGCGTACGGGCCGCGCGCACATCACACGGCCCGTGCCGCCGGTCGCGGCCGGCCCGGAGGGGCCCGGCCGAACCGGGCCGGGGACGGGGAGAGCGGCCGAGCCGCCGTACTGTTCCGCGGTCGTGGCGAGCAGCCGCAGCCCGGACCCTGCGTCGAGGGCCGTGTGATGCATCGTCAGCAGCAGCACGGTCCGGGTCACCCCCGGCAAGCCCGTGCCTGGCAAGCCCGCCTCCGGCAGCTCACCGGCGGCCTTGCCCCCGTCGACCTCGATGACTTCCAGGCGCATCGGCGGCGACAGGGCCAGTGACGGGCATTCCGTCAGGGCCCGCGCGCGGGCGCGGCCCAACGCGTCGGGTCCCGGCCGCGCGAAACGTACCGGGTCGTGGTCCGGTTCGCCGGTCAGCTCCCACACGAAGGACTGCCGGTGCCGGCGTCCGGGCACTTCCCGCATCAGCACCCGGGGGTGCATCAGCAGCGCCCGCCGGAACGCGGTCCGCAACCGTGCCGGGTCCAGCCGGCCGGGCAGATGGACCTCGATGTGTACGGTCTCCGGCTCGTCGTCACTGACGCAGTGCCGCGACACCTCATCGGTGGCCGGAAAGGGAATCCGGACCCCGCCGGGAGAGGTTGAGGCCCCCCTCCCGGCGGCGCTCCACGACGAGGTCATGACGGGCCACCGCGTCCTGGATCCCTGGGGAGCGGCTCGGTCCGGTCCCCGGGGCTTGTGCTTCCCCGCCGGGCCGTGACCACCGGTCCGGCTACGGCCGCGCCGCCGTAACTGTCGCTTTCCGATGTGCCGCCGTAACCATCGCCTTCCGGTGCGTTGCCGTAGCCGTCGCCTTCCGGCGCGGCGCCGCCGCCCTCACTTCCCCGACCGGTCGCCGTGGACGCCGGGCTCACCGCCGTCACCAAGGCGGCGGACAGGGCCACCAGCGCCAGCACCTGGGCGAAGGCGCTGAAAGCGCCTTGTCCGTCGGCGGCCGGCTCCCCGGCGCCAATGGCCGCGACGATGCCCGCTGCGCCCATCGCCACCCCGGCGGTCGGCACCAGGACGGCCGGCCGGAACCGGGCCGCCACGGCGAGTACGGGCACCACCAGGGCCAGCGGACCCGCCGCCACCGCGACGACGGCGGTCAGCGCCAGCGTCCCGAGCAGCATCCCGGGTGCCGCCGGTTCGGGCAGCTCCTCGTCGGCTGCGCCGGCGTTGCGCCTGCGGCCCACGAAGGCCAGTGCGGCCAGCGCGACGAGCGCGATCACACCGCCGATCAGTGCGGCCCGGTACGGCCCGGAGGGCTCGAACTCCAGGTCCACGGTGCCGGACGCCCCGGCCGGGACCACCCAGGCCTGCTGCCAGCCGTCGAGCCGCACCGACTCCAGCTCCCTACCGTCCAGGGTGGCCTTCCAGCCGTCGTTGGCGTTCTCGTAGGTGTGCAGGTACGTGGCCTCGCCGGAGCCGGCCGACACCGACACGCTCCGCCTGTCGTCGGTCCACCGGGTGACGGTGGCCTCGCGTTCCGCCCCCGCGATCTTCTGCGGGGTGCCCTGGGTCAGCGTGACGTCGGTGATCGCCAGCGGACCCGCGTCACCCGCCTCCACCTCCTGCTTTCCGGCCGGAAGCTTCAGGGTGCCGTCCTTTTCGTCTCCTGCGCAGAGTGCGACGGTGACGGGACGCCGCTCGGTGAGGTCCCGTACCGCTCCGGATGCCTTCGTCTTGTGCAGGACACCGCCGACAGCAAGGTCCGGGCCCTCACCGCACGGCAGCGAGAAGCGCGCGGACGGCTTCGGAGGAGCCACCCGCAGGTCGGCCAGCGCGGGTACGTGGACCTCACTGAGCCCGACCGGCAGCTGCAACTGCGCGTCCGCCACCGGATTGTGGACGGTGAGCGGGGCGACCCTGCTGACGGTGATGTCGAGCCGGTTCGTCTCGATCTCCGGGAAGCGCACCCGCCCGTTCTCGTCCACATCAGCTGTCGCGGCGCCGTGCGGCGAGCTGATCAGCACCTGCTCGGGCCGGGTGGACACCCCGCCCGCCGGCGCCAGGACGATCTCGTCGACCTTCTCCTTCTTGGGCCAGCTCAGGTGGACGACCGGTCGGTCGCCCGCGATCCAGGCGGTCGTCAGATCACCGTCGACCAGGTTGCGGGCGCTGAGCGACGTGCCGTTGCGGCTGGTGGAGTCCGCGGAGGCCGTCAGCCGGTTCTTCGATCCCGGGGCCGAACGGTTCAGCAGTTCGTCCAACGGGCCGCCGGGCACGGCGACGGCTCGCGCCGACACCTTGTACTCGCCCGCTTCCTGGGTGCTGAACTGCCGGTGCAGTCCCACCTCGGCCGATACGGGCGACAGGCCGCCCGCGTCGGTGCCGCGGTGCAGGGAGTACACGGTCGCCGCCGCGTCGGTGCGCTTCGCGTCGGCGGGCAGCGCCAGCATGCGCGTCACCTGCACGTCCGGGATCGACACCTCGGAGAAGCCGGCCCCGGTCAGGCCCGGCCGCGCCTGCTGCGCGGCAAGGACGGTGATCTTCATCCAGGAGGCCTCGCCGGCGGGCGCCTTGACGGCCTGTGGGAGACCGTGCGTCTGGAGCGGGCTTTCGGCCGAACCGCGGTCGGTCTCGATCCGCACCCGCGTGGGCGCGGCGCGCATGCTGTCGCCCGGCAGGGGCGTCAGCTGGATGGAGGCCGGGATGTCGGTCGGCCCGGAGAAGTCCACCTTGAGCCACTGACCGGCCGGCTTGCCCGGGCTGCCCTCGGCCCACGCGGTGTCCGGGTTGCCGTCGAAGGCGTTCACCGGGTCGTACTGCGGCAGGTGGAACAGCCAGTTGCCGCTGCTGGAGGCCGTCACGGACGTCGCGCCGCGCAGGTGGGCCGTCGTCTGGTGACCCGTGCCCTCCGACGGCAGGATCTGCCGGGGCTTCTCGCCCGGGTTCTGGAGGCTGCCGGAGTGATTGCGCTCGTCCGGGGTGTACGTGTACGAGGTGTTGTTGTTGACCAGTCCGAACCGGGTGTCGGCTCGGCGCAGCCCGTCCGCGACGGCCTTCACCGGTGCGGTGACGCCCTTGGGAAGACTGTCCCCGGCCAGCACGGCCGGCCGGTCGGCCATCGAGGGATCGGCCGACAGCTGGAGCAGCGCCTCGGGTCCGCCACTGACCACGGCCGTGTCGGCCGCGGCAGACACACCGACCCGGTCGGGACGCCTGTCGCGGTCCTGGGGCTGGTAGATCTCCACGGACTGGAGCCGCGGGTACAGTCCCTGCACCTGGAGCGGGGTGTCGGCGGCGATGCGCCCGCCGGTCACGAGCGGGCCGAACCCGGCGACCTTTCTGTAGCCGGAGGATTCCAGGGTCCGTTTCACCGTCTGCGGCGGGACATAACCGATCTGGTCGGGGTCGAGGTCGTTACGCACCACCACTTCGTGCATGCCGGCCCGTGCCAGGTACGCCTGAAGGCCCGGGACCTCGGTGCCGGTCAGCAGCGCCTGCTCGACGGCGTCCGTCGCGCGGCGTGAGCCGGGTGCGCCGAAGGGCACGAAGTCGCGCTGTCCCCAGGGTGTTTCGGCCAGCACGTCAAACGGTTGGTCGATGGGGGAGCCCCAGGTGTAGATGCCGTGCGCCGTCGCGGGTACGACCATGGCCCGGCTGTTCGGGGCGTTGTCCTTGAGCCAGCCGGCAGCCTTCTCCCAGTGGGTGGGCAGCTTGGTGAAGGCGCCCGGCTGGAGGATCGAGCCGTTGAGGTAGGGCAGGGCCAGGCCGGGCAGTACCAGCACCGCGACCGCCGCGGGCGCCCAGCGGCGGACGGGAAGTGCGCGAGGACTTGTGTTCATCGAGAGCACAGCCGTCAGGTGGGCCAGTCCGAGGGCGAGCGCGAGGGCCAGCCCCGGCTGGAACTTGTAGATGTTGCGGAAGGGCTTCAGCGCACCGTTCAACCAGTCCTGCACGACACCGTGGAACGGACCGCCGAAGGCGCCGCCGTACCCGGCCAGCGTGATCAGGACGACGGCAAGCACGGTCAGCAGCAGCCAGCGGCGCTCCGGCAGGTCCCGGCGGGCCAGGCCCGCCAGCCCCAGGGCCGCGGCGAACGCCGAACCGAGCACAGCGATGACGGAGGCCGCGACGGTCCAGCCGGCGGGCAGCCACGCCTCACCGAAGTGCAGGTACGCCACCCAGTTGCCGGCGCCGCGCAGCAACTCGGTCGCGGACATGGTGGCGGTGGTGGTGTCGGCCTGCTCGACGTACGGCATGAAGTTCTCGCCGTGGACGGCGAACAGGAGCAGCGGCACCACCCACCACACGGTGGCCAGCACGACGCCCGGTATCCACCAGCCCAGCAGGGCGCGCCGACGCCGGCCGGCCGGGCGGCTGAGCAGGTACAGACCCACGGGCAGCAGCGAGGCCAGCGTCGAGGCGGCGTTCACACCCCCCATGAAGGGGATCAGCATGGCCGAACGCGCGGCGGCCGTTCGCGGGCTCAGCGCCGCGGAGGTCAGCGGCAGCAGCACCCAGGGCAGCACGGCACCGGGCAGCGCGGCGGCAGAAGTCGAGCCGATGACGATGGTGAAGGTGGGCCACAGCGCGTACACCACCGCACCGAGCAACCGAGTCGCGGGCGTGCCCACGCGCAGCCGTTCGGCGAGTCTGAGCGCACCCCAGAAGGCGGCTGTCACGATGATCGACAGCCACAGACGCTCGGCCAGCCACACCGGCACCTGGAGCAGGTCCGTGAGCGCGTAGTAGGGGAGCGCGGGGAAGGCGTAGCCGATGTACTGGTTGGCTATGCCGCCGAGGCCCATGTTGCCGTTCCACAGCGAACCGAGGTCGCCGAGGAAGCGCCAGGGGTCGAGGGCGACACCGAGCTTGGTCTCGAACGTCATCTTCCCCGGTGACACCGCGAGGAAGCACACCAGCACGACGGCCCAGAAGCCGAACAGCAGGCGTCGTCCCCGCGGCGCCCGGGACGCCTCGGACGGCGTCGGGCCGGGCTGCGGCGCCCGGGTGGGCGCCTGGACCGTTGTGGTCATGACCGTTCCTCGCTTCGCTTGCTCATGGGCTTCGCCTGAGAATCAGCAGCAGATTCCAGGTGGCGATCTCGCGGAGTCCCGGCACCCGGGTGATCGTGCTCGCGAGGAATGGCCAGTAACGGGACCGCGCTGTGACGACCTGCACGTCGTCACGGCCGCGGACATGCCGCAGGGTGGGACCGATGTGGACGGGAAACAGGTTTTCGCCGAGGGTGTGCTTGGCCTCGCGGCCGGTGCGCCGTTCGTAGCGATCGCGGGCCCGGCCGGCCCCGAGGTAGTGCCACGGCGCTGTCTCGTGACCTCCCCAGGGGGAGAGCCAGTTGGTGAACGACAGGTAGATCAGTCCGCCGGGGCGGGTGACCCGCACCATCTCGCTGATGAAGGTCTGCGGGTCCGCCACGTGCTCCAGCACATTGGACGAGAAGCACACGTCCGCCGCGCCGTCCGCGAGCGGCAGCAGGTATCCGTCGGCGAGCACCGCGTCCTCGCACACCGTGCCGCGGGCGCTCAGCTCCCGCGGGTCGGGTTCGAAGAGGTAGCTCCGCGCGCCGCGGCGGCGGAACTCCTCGGTGAAGTGGCCGCTGCCGCCGCCGATGTCGACGACGATCTTGCCGGGCAGGTCGATGTGACGTGCCACCTGCGCGACCGAGTCACGGGCCAGCAGGGTGTAGCACCGCTCGGGGTCGCTCTGCTCACGCATGAACGCTTGGAAGAGGGTGGCCGATCGCCGCAGCGACGGATCCTTGTACGCGCTTGTCGTGACCTCAGGAATGGCCGCTCACCTCCTGCGTCCCGGGGCGGAGGCGAGGGCCGCGGCCTCGGCGGCGACAGCCTGGAACTGGCGGACCGTGGATCTCCAGCGGAAGCGCTTGGCACGACGCGCGGCGGCACGTCCCATGGCTGCGCGCCGGTGGGCACTGAGGGACAGCGCGCACCACGCGGCGGCGAACGAACTCTCGCCCCGTGCCAGTACTCCGGTCTCCCCGTCCTCGATGGAGTCGCACAGGCCCGGTATGTCGAAACCGACGGCGGGAGTGGCCCGGGCGGCGGCCTCGGTGACGACCAGCCCCCAGCCCTCGACGAGGGAGGGGTGCAAGAGTAGCCACGCCTCGCACATCAGCCGGTGCTTCTCGGCCTCCGACACCCGGCCGGCGAACGTCACACCGGGACCGGCCATGGTTTCCAGTCGCTCGCGTTCGGGGCCGTCACCGACGATGACGAGCCGACCGCCGGTGACCGGGCGGACCCGCTCCCACAGCCGTAGGAGCAGGTCGATGCGCTTGTACTCGACCAGCCGGCCGACGGCCAGGAACAGCGGTTCCTTCGCTTCGGGCAGGAGCGGGCCGGGATCCTCGACGCCGTTGTTGACGATCCGGATGCGGTCCGCGGCCACGCCGATGCCGCGCAGCTCGGAGGCGGTCGACTCGGAGACGGCCACCATCAGGTTGTCGCGGTGAGTGCCCGCCAGCGCCCAGTGCTCCAGCCTGCGGCCGAGCCGGGCCGCCGGGCCCGGATAGCGCATCTGCCAAAGGTCGGTGTGCACATGGTTGACCAGGCACAACGTCGGTCCGCGGTGCCACAGCGGCGCCAGGTACGGCATGCCGTTGCACACCTCGACCAGCAGGTCGCACTCGCCGACCTCACGGGCGAAGGTCTTCCTGGCGCGCAGGAAGTGTCCCGCGTCGCCGCCTGCGGAGATCACTCGGTAGTCGCGTTCTGCGGCCGGGCCGCCACACACGAGCGTGACCTCGTGGCCGCCGGCGGTCAGACCGCCGGCTATCCGGTCGATGAGCAGTTCCGAGCCGCCGGCGGCCTGGTTGCCCAGGTCGCGTCGGGCGAGGAAGGTGATCCGGCGCGGCAGTGGTTCCGCGACGGATGCGATGTGGGGATCGAAGGCGGGCGAGTCGGTGACTCGGCCGCCGGGGCGCGCTTGAGCGGGGGAGTCCTCCTGGCCGGAGGCCAGGGCGGACGCGTGCTGGGGCATAGAGGTGCTCCGACTCGGCGGCTGCGGGGAGAGGCGGGGTGAGGGATTGCCGGGCTTCCGGGGGTGAAGCGCTGGGCTGGTGCGGAGTGCGGGTACTGCCGTATTGCCGTTATTGCGGCGACGGTGCCGACCGGGTGCGCTCGACGGGTGAGCGAGCACCGGATCGGTGGCGACTCCTGGGAGTGGGAGTCGCCTCAAACCGGAACAAGCTGTTTCTACTGCGGGGTAACCCAAGTGTTGGTACGAGTGATTCGTTCCACTACGCACGCAGGTGACAAGTTTGGTCTCATCGGCGGACCGTTCTTATCACTTACCTGAGTGTTCCGTCCGACGGCGGCCACGGATCAGCATCACGACGCCGACGGCCGCAAAGAGGCCGCCCGCAATCCCGCCCACCACCGGCACGGTCTCGCCGAGCAGCTTCAGCCGACTTCCGTCGTCGGAGGCCAGCGCCACCTGCTCGCGCCGGGTCGCCTCGGTGAACTTGAGCCGCTTACTGGACAGCAGTGTGACCGCGTCCTTCTTCGACCCAGGGGCCCGCAGCGTCTTGGTCGGCGCGATCACCGCGTTCATGATCCGGCCCGTGCGCTGGTCCACCGTCAGCTCGATCCCCGCGTTGGAGTACCACTCCTCGGCGAGCACCTGGCCCTGACGGCGGCCCACCAGCACGCCGGGCACCTGACGGGTGCCGGTGGCAGTGGGCGCGACGGTGCCGGCGAAGAGGTAGCCCCGGTGGCCGCGGACCGTGGTGGTGCCCTTGAACTTCAGCGGTACGGCGGCACCCAGGGTGCTGTCCCACCAGGTGTAACCGCGCTTCTCGACGTCGAACGGGAACTTCAGGTAGGCCTCGCCCTCGAACCTGGGCTTCTCCTCGCAACAGCGCACCGGCAGGTTCGTCCGGCGGTCGGTGACCCAGCGCTCCGTGGTCCACTGCAACGATCTCCGCGGGTCAGCCAGCGGCAGCGTCTTCGGGGTGTCGATCTGTGTCGACACGTCCCAGATCGCGTTTCCGCTGCGCTCGCTGCCGGCGACGTCGCCCAGCACCCGGCGGGTGATCGTTATGGTCTGACCCTCGACCGTGGACCCGGATCCGGTGTCGAAATAGCTGCCCTTACCGCTGAAGACCGTCGTGGAGTTCACATCGGTCGGTGTGCGCTTGGCGCGCGGCTCCACGTACCAGACGAGCAGCTGGGTGAATACCAGCAGGAAGACTCCAAGACCCAGCAGAATCAGGGACAAACGCGACGTTGAATGGCGCATACGGGTACTCCAATGCGGGCGGAATGTGCGGGGCATTCGTGGACTGTGCGGGAAGGGGTCGCACGCACGGTTTCCAGCCTGTCCGGGCCGAGGAGTGGCGTACCCGGGAGTAACAGCGCTGTGACCGGCGAAATTAGGCGGCCCTTGACCACCTGTCAATGCGACTCGCATACTGACCGCGCCGGACCGGGCCGGCGCGCTGGGTGACAACCTCATCGACAGAGAGGCCGATCATCCTCATGCCCAGACTGCTCGCCGTCTTCCTGACCTGCGCTGCCTCCGCCGTCCTGGCCACAGGCGCCGCCTTCGGAATCGTCGCCGCTCTCGACGCCACACCCGAGCAGCAGAATGTGCCGCTCGTCACCTTCCCCAACCCGCCCGCCGACGGGACGTCCAGCACGCCGAGCCCGAGCGCGGGCTAGGTTGTAAGGATCCAGGCCGGCTGATCGAGCGGCATGCGGCGGACATCCAGGAGTCGTGCTGTGGAAGCGTCGTCAGCGTGGCACGACGTGCCACGAGAACGGATTCAGCGTTTCGCCGACCGCGCCCTGGAACAGGTCCCGGAGCTCGCACGGGACATCCTCGCCGCGATCCGACGGGAGTATCCGGGGCTGGCCTTCATCACCGACGAGTCCGGAGAGCCGAAGGCCCTGATCGCCATCCGGCACGCGCTGGAGCTCTTCGTGGAGCAGATGACCACGGGGTCGGACCGGCCGCGCGCCCTTCCCGAAATGTTCCAGGACTTCGGGCGCGGCGAAGTCACGCAGGGGCGCACCCTGGACTCCCTGCAGGGAATTTACCGGCTGGGGGTGCGCCTTTCCTGGCGGCGTATGGCGGAGATCGGCCAGCAGGTCGACATCCCGCCCGCGGCCATGTACGAACTCGCCGAGTCCGCGTTCGAGTACCTCGACGTCATGGTGGCCCAGTCGGTACGCGGCTACGCCGAGGCCGTCGCCCGCCAGGCCGGAGAGCGGCTGCGCCTGCAACGACAACTCGTCGAGCTCCTGCTCACCGAGCACCGCACGGATCCGTCCACCCGCCTCGCCGACCGCGCGGCCGGTATCGGCTGGAAACTGCCCGAAAGGGTGGCAGTGGCTGTGCTGCTGCGCCCCGCCCAGGAGGCCGTCGCCCCCGCCGTGGGCGACGAGGTGCTGCTCGACATGGAAGGCGAGCAGCCGCGCATGGTGGTGCCGGACCCGGACGCGCCCGGGCGCGCGGAGCTGCTGCACCGGGCGACGGCCAGTTGGTCCGGCGCGATCGGCCCGTCGGTTCCCCTGGCGCAGGCCGCCACGTCGCTGCGCTGGGCCGAGGCCGCCGTCAGGATGATCGAGCAGGGCCTGCTGCCGCAAGGGCGGCTCCTGCACTGCGGCGATCACGTCGAAGCCCTGGTGCTGCTGCCCTCGGGCGAGTTGATCGACGATCTGGCGCGGCGGCGGCTGGCCCATCTGAGCGAGACCGGCGGCCCCGCGCACGCCCACCGTCTCGCCGAAACCCTGCTGGCCTGGTTGGAGACGCGAGGTGGCGCACCGGAAGTGGCCGACCGGCTCGGAGTCCACCCGCAGACCGTGCGCTACCGGCTGAGACAGCTGCGTGAGCTGTGGGGCGAGGACCTGGACGACCCGGACCGCCGCTTCGAAATGGAAATGGTACTCCGCGCCCGGCGGCTGCGCGGTGACCTCGTCCCCCCGCCTGACTGACCGGGCTGCCCTGACGGGAAGTTGGGACCGGCCCGCCGAAGAACTCCGCGTTGCGGCCCTACCCGGGCGGTCAGGTCGGAAGCGGATGAGCGGGCCCAGGGTGCGCCACACGCACTTCGCACACGGGGGTCATGGATTCTGATTTGCGGGAGCCGGGAGCCGGGAGCCGGGAGCCGGGAGCCGGGAGCCGGGAGCCGGGACCCGAGCGCCGGGACCCGAGCGCCCGGAAGATGGGCGGACTGACGAACCCGGGAGCGTAGTAGTCGCCGTGTCAATCGCCGTCACGTCGGTGTGCCAGCATTCGGCCCGAGTGCAGGCGGATTGCCGCCCGTTGACGAAGATGCAGCCGCACGAGGTTCCGGGCGACTGGCCGCGGCCGCAGTAGTGTGATGACACTGTTGGGAGAGACAAGGACCTGGACGGCTTGGTCCAGGGCTCCGGCTGGGACTCCGCGAGATTGCCGCATCTACTGTGCAGGTGCCTACGGGCGGACAGAAGTTGCGGCACCGCCCTGGGCACGCAGCGGCGCCTACTCACCGCAGGCGTCAGGGCCGGCGCAGTAGCGCCGTCACTATGTCGCAGAGCAGTGTTTCCGGGTCGGGTTCGGCGGCCGGTGTCCGCCATGCGACAAAGCCGTCGGGGCGGACGAGCAGCGCGCCTTGGGTAGTTGGGCCATGCGTCGAGCGTTGCGCTCAATCCTGGCAACTCATCAGTTCTGGATTGGCGCAGCCCATTTGGGAGGCTGGGACGCAGGTTACGGTCAAGGAAGGAGCGGCAGACCTCCCGAGGTGTGTCGCCTTCTGTTGCACGTGCCCGCTTGCGACGCGGCCCGGGGTAATCACCTGGGGTGACTGAGCGAGCCGTCGTATCGCCCGTACCTACGGGTGTATTCGCATGGGGCTGGGTGCGCCGGGGCGGCTACCGGTTGTCGGGTGAGCGCCGGGTGCGCCGTGACATGGGCTGGGTGAGCGGGGTTAGTCGTACATGTATGACCAGGCATCCGCTCAGTGCGACGCAGGCAAAGACCGGAGTCCGCGATGTGACCGAGGTCGAACGGGCCTTTGAGTGTTTGGAGGCTGAGGCTGCGGGGCCGGATCAGCAGACGCAGTATGCCCGGGGTGCCCTGGCTGGGTACCTCTGGGCGCTGGGGCGTGGGGAGCCCGGGCCCATCACCGCGCAGTCAACGGACGGAGCGCCAGCGATGGAGGTACTGATTGCGGAGGCGGACGCGACCACCGTGCAGATGGCAGACTCCACCCAGCGCACCGTGCCCCGCGACTACATCCACGGTGTCCACGACGCTCTGGCCTGGGTATGCGGCCACACCGACGACAAACCCCTGGTGCCTTGACCACACCGGCGGCGTTGTAGAGCCCGCCCCCCACCACCGTGCATGGCAACCCGCGTCCACGTGTCATGGCAGAAGCAGGAGGTGACGAGCGACGGGTCGCCTGCCGTAGAGATTGGTTCACCCGCTTACAGATATGACTGGCGACGCTGTCCGATCACGGACAACCTGAGCGGCACGCTCGCCGAGTGCGACCGGGTCGGCGAACCTGGGCAAGCCGCAGGAAGCCGTACGACTCGCCGAAGCCTCCTTGTCCAGCCGCCGCTACGCGCAAGCGTGCTGGCGGGAGCGTTCGCTGCTCGGCGTCGTGCACGCCCGCGGCCTGGCAGCCGTCGGAGGGAAGAAGGCCGCCGTGGCCGCGCTGCTGCAGATCGAACGGGACCTTGGCCGAGCAGACGCAGGCGACGATGAGCGAAGAGGGTGGTCTTCTTCGCCGAGTCCAGCCTCGCTCATGAGACCGCCGCAGCGCTGCGTGACCATGGCGACCTTCAAGGTGCTAGAAAGCAGTTCAGACACAGCGTCCGAACTTGACGCGCCCAGTTCGCGCGGACGCACTCCGTCACCCTGGGGTACCTCGGCGCCGTCCAGGCACAGCAGGGCATCTCGACCTCGCCTGCGACACCTGGAGTCAGGCACTCGACGCCATGACCGGCGTGCAGTCCGGCCGGGCCAAGGAGACGGTCGTCCAGATGCGACGGGCGCTGTCGCCCTTCCGAAACCGTGCGGACACCCAGGCTGCGAAGCTGGACGACGGGGCCCGCGCAATGCTCCTCGCAGGCTGACGCGTACCGTAGAAGCAACAGATTCGGGCAGGGCGGCTTCTCGACCGCCGGAGACCCACGAAGGGCAGCGCGTGTTCGACGAGCACATCAAGGTGCCGGTGATCGGCAGAGTCGTCGGAGGTACAGGGGCCGCCTCGACGACTACAAGGGCAACGTCGAGTCGATCATCCGCATCGTGCCGAGCATCCCTGAAGGCGCCCTGCAAGGGATCGAGGAGTTCAGCCACATCGAGGTCACCTGGCACTTCAGCCTCGGCTCGGACCAGGACATCGAACTCGAGCCCCGCAGCCCTCGCGACAACCCGGCATGGCCGGCCACCGGCGGCCTCGTCCACCGCAACCACCGACGCCCCGCCCGCATCGCCACCTCGTACCCCAGGCTCCTTCGAGTCGAGGGCCGTGATCTTCACGTGCTCGACCTGGACGCCGACGACGGCACCCCCGTCATCGACCTGGCACCGGTGTTCCAAGAGATGCTGCCCCGCGGACTTGTACACCAGCCGGAGTGGCCCACCGACATGCTGCGCGACTACTGGACGCACGCGGAGGAACGATCCTGACCGAGAGGTCACTGAAGCGGCCGGAACTCGACACCGCCCCGGTGAAAACCGCCGCCTCCGCACCCTGACGGCCGCGCCATCGAATGGAGTTGCTGCACCGCTGACTCTCGCGGCGTGTCTGCTGGGCTACTCCGTAGAGCGGTCCTGTCCGGGACGCCAACAGCGAATCCGTCCCCGCGAATAGGGTCACCAGTATGATTATTTGGCTGAACGGGACCTTCGGTGCCGGCAAGACGACGACCTCGAAGGAACTTGCCGCGCTTCTTCCAGACGCAAGGGTCTTCGACTCCGAGACCGTCGGCTTCATGCTGAGGCACGTCCTCAACTCCGTTCCCGTCAAGGACTTCCAGGAATGGCCGCCATGGCGTGGTCTGGTCGTGGCGACTGCTTCGCAGGTCCTCGACTTCGTCGGTGGAGTGCTCGTAATCCCCCAGTCGGTGCTCGTCGAGCAGTACTGGGGAGAGATCCACGCCGGGTTGGCGAAGGCTGGCATTCCGGTGCGGCACTTCGTGCTGCACACCGATCCAGACACGCTGGCCCGACGCATCGAGAGCGACATGGTCGAAAACGGCGCTCGGCAATGGCGCCTGGACCACATTCCTCGCTACCAGGACGCCCTTCCCTGGCTGCGGCGAGAAGCTGAAGTCATCGACACCACTCACCTCTCGCCCACCCAAGTTGCAGAAACGATCACGAGCAGCGTTTCCAGCTGAGCGACTGGTGACGACTCGACTACCCGACATAGACATGTCCGTCTCGCAAACCACAAGGTCACAGGCGCCAGAGATCACAGAGATCGACATAGCGTCGACCCCATCTCCCCGCATTACCGTGGCGGCCTCACTACGTCCAAGTCAGCCCCAATAACGGATACGAACACTTCGATGCCGGCCCGCGTCTCAACGCCGTCAGCATGAACATCGAATCTCACTCTCAGCAACGCTGCCGATCTGCCTTACGTCCCCCAGGTCGTGGACGGTCAGCAGGGCCGTCGCGTCCGGGCACTGGAGAGGCAGCCCCCCCCATCACGGTGCTTGCCGGTCGCATCGCAGTAAGTGGCCGCAACTGTGGTACGTACCGGGTTCTGCGCGTGCACGCCTGGTCTGCCAGCGCCGCGAATCGATTCTGCGGTGAACCTGTTCGTCCGGGCGGGTGACGACTGCGGATGCTCCGTCCACGGGGCGGGCGGTGGCGTGTAGGCCTTGGGGGTGTCCGAAGTGGATTGCGGCGAGGGCTGATGCGCGGATGGTGTCACCTCCGGGTTTCCGGTGGCCCGGCCTGGCTGGGGTCGAGGGCCCCGGTGTGGGTGCCCGATCTGGTGCGGTTCTGTTTGTCGCAGCGATCCCGTCCTGCGTTGTGAGAGGTGGTCGTGATGAGTCGAGGTTTGATCGTGGTGGATGTGCAGAACGACCTCTGTGAGGGAGGCAGCGTCCCGGTTGCGGGTGGAACGCGGATCGCGACCGCCGTCGCCGATCTAGTGGAACGAAGTGCGGGGTCTGACTATCAGTACGTCGTCGCCACCCGGGACCATCACATCGATCCGGGGAGCCACTTCTCGGAGAACCCGGACTTCAAAGACAGCTTCCCCGTCCACTGCGTGGTCGGCAATGAGGGCGGTGAGTTCCACCCGAACTTCGCCCCCACGGCCACGGGCGGCAAGGTGGACGCCGTCTTCTTCAAGGGCGCCCACAGTGCCTCCAAGAGCGGCTTCGAAGGCGCCGACGAACACGGCACGCCCCTGGCGGACTGGCTGCGCTCGCGAGGGGTGGAAGACGTCGATGTGGTGGGCATCGCCACCGACCACTGTGTGCGTGCGACGGCTCTGGACGCCGTGAAGGCCGGGTTCCGTGCGCGTGTGCTCCTGGACTACTCGGTCGGGGTTGCCCCGGACACGACGGCGTCGACTCTGGAGGACTTCCGCCAGGTGGGCGTTGAGGTGTCCGGCGAGGTACCGGTAGCCCAGTAATCCGGCGCCGGTTCACGCCGTTCGGAGCCGGTCACAGACCGGCCTCCTGCCCCGTGTCGGGGGGTGTGCGGTGCTCCTGTTTCCGCCGCCCGCCCGGCCAGCCCTTGCCGGCCCATCCCGAGGGAGATGCTGTGTCCCGAATCGGTTCCGCCATCGACGAGTTGGTCGCCGCCGCGCGCGAGGTGCCCGGGGAAGCGGTGACCCGGCTGCTGGACAGCACAGATGCCCCTGCAGTCCGTCTCGGTCGAGCGATCCGGGACCTGCAGGGAGTTCTGCCGCAGCCGCCGGATCCGGACGCCTGTGAGGGAACGGATGCTATCGACCCGGTGACCCATGACCCCGCGTGGTGAGCCCCGGAGGGCAAGGGCAGGCACCGTCAGGGTGCTGGCCACCGATCTGGACGGCACGCTGTTGGCCGGAAGCCGACACGAGCGGCGCCGGCTCCTCGACGCCCTGAGCGAGGATCCGGACACAGCCGTTGTCTTCGCGACCGGCCGCGGCCTGCCGTCGGTCCGGGCGCTTTTGCGCGAGGACCCCCTGCTGCCCTCTCCGCAATGGATCATCGCCGACGTCGGGTCCAGCGTCGTCGACGCCACCCGCATGACGCACGACCGGGCCCTGGAGGCGCAGCTACGTACCGGATGGCCGGGTGCCGGACACGTCCGGGCGGCGCTGGCCCCGTTCCCGCACCTCGTCTACCAAGAGCACGTACCGCAGGAAGGCCGTTGCTCCTTCTACCTCGCCGCGGAGCATCTCTGCCACGAATTGATCCGGGCGGTCCAGGCGCTGGGCTGCTCCTGGTCCTACGCTTCGGGCCGCTACTTCGACGTCCTGCCGCCCAACGCCGGTAAGGGGCGCGCGCTGGAGCTTCTCGCCCGAAGGCTCGCATGGCCGCGCAGCGGGATGCTGGTGGCCGGGGACTCCCTCAACGACTTATCGCTGTTCCGCCTGGGCACGCCTGCCGTGGTGGTCGCCAACGCGGAGCCCGCCCTCAGGGCACAGGCCCCGGCCGGCACCCTGATCCATCACTCGGCCCTCGAAGGGGCCGCCGCCGTGCTTGAAGGGCTCGAACGCCTCGGCCGGCCCCCGAAGCACCCGGTGGTGGTCGGCTACCACCGACCGCCTGTTCGGTGGCTCGACGGGCATTGGCAGCCGCCCTCCAGCCCGAACGGCGTCCTGCCCACCCTGCAGGCCGCTTTGACCGACGCAGACTTGAATGCCGTGTGGGCCGCCGCCCACGTCGGAGAAGCACCCGCGCCGCCACCGCCACCTCCTGCGGCTGCCGGCGGCCCAAGGCTGTCCCTCCTGCCGATGCCGCCCGGCCGGTGGGCCGGCTACTTCCACCGGACCTGCAAAGAGACCCTCTGGCCGGCCCTGATGTCCCAACCTGACCTCATCCGTCACCCTCGCGCTTACTGGAGCGACTATCAGGCCGTCAACACCGCCTTCGCCCGGCACATCGCCTCCCTCGCCGAACACGGCGCGACCGTCTGGCTCCACGACTACAACCTCTGGCTCGTACCCGCCGTCCTCAAAGCCGACCGACCCGATCTGACCATCGGTTTGTTCCACCACACCCCCTTCCCCCACCCCGACGTCTTCGATCGCATCCCGCAAGCCGACCAGCTGCGCGACTCACTCGCCCGCCTCGACTGGGCCGGCTTCCACACCCCCGATTGCGCCGAGCACTTCCACCGGCTCCTCACTCAATCCGCCGGAGTCGCCCCTCGCATCGGCGTGCACCCCCTGGGCATCGACCGCAGCTCCGTCACCACCCTCGCCCGTACCCGTGCCGCAGCCCGACCGCACCCCGGCAACGATGGCACCCAGCTGGTGCTGTCCGTGGAACGACTCGACTACGCCAAAGCCCCCGTCCACAAGATCCGTGCACTCGACAGCCTCCTCACTGAAACGCCCGCACTGCGCCACAAGATTTGTTACCGGCTGATCTGCCCGCCCCCCGAGCTCGGCATCCGCGCCTACGACACGACCCGCACCGCCCTCGAGACCGCCATCACCCATATCAATCGACGCTGGGGCACCACCGGCTGGCAGCCCGTCGAGTACCTCCCCCACAACCTCGACTTCACCGACATCGTCGACCACTACCTGGCAGCCGACGTGTTCTGGGTGACCTCCCTGGCCGACGGCATGAACCTCACCGCCCAGGAGTACATCACCGCACACCACGCCACTCGACGCCCAGGCGTCCTGGTCCTCTCCCGCCACGCTGGAGTGGCCCAGCACCTGGGAGACGCAGCCGTGCTGACCGACCCGCTGCTGCCCGACGACTTGGTGGACACTCTGCGCACTGCGCTCACCATGACGGGGCAGGAGCGTGCTGCCCACATCTCCGGCCTGGCCGCCTTGCTGAATATCCCGGACCCCGCCGATTGGGCACGCACGGTCATCACTGCCATCCGCGCCAGCACCGCCGCGCCATACAGGGGCGCGTGCAGGAGCTGGCGACCGAGCGGTTCGACTCACGAGGCGTAGTGAGTGAGGGCAAGTATGGCGAACCCGCTGAAAGCGGCGGTGATGATGCGCCCGGGGGAGTGGCTTCGGGCCGAAACCGACCGCGCCTGTCTGCGGGTCGTCCATGCCCTCACGCTGACCGAACCGCTCCGGGGGCGGCAGGGAGATGCCTGGAGATCGGTCTGCCATACCTCACGTCCGGCTGGACGAAGACCTTCACCGATTCCCGCCTCTGCGCAGCCATCGTCGACCGCCTCACCTTCGGCGGCAACATCATCGGGACGGGCACCGACTCCTACCGACTCGCCAGCACCCCGCGCTCGCGCTGAACAGCAGGTGGCCATGTGAGCCGAGGCGGGGCAGCCCTCATCGACCGTTGTCGAGGCTCCCGAAGACACGAGTGACCCACTGATCCACCCGGGTCCCGAACTCTGAAGCCGAGGTGACCCCCGAGGCCGGCAGGCAACCAGCGTCGTCAAGGTCAGCGACGAAGTCCACATCGCCCCAGCCACCACGGAACAGCACAACCGACAGCACGGCCTCCGCCGGACCGGATATGACCACGCCAACCGATTCCGGATCATGAACCCGAGCCCTGTCCGTCTCCAGTGGCTGAGGCCAGGAAGCCTCCGCATCCCTCCACGTCGCCCGGCCCACTTCAAGTCCAGCTGACGTCCAACCCACGGTCCGCTCAGCTAGAACGACAGCCACCTCGTCAAGGTCAACAACTCTGTCCATGAGGGGATCATCCCTCATGGGCAATCCCCGGCGGTCCAGGAACCCGAAGCCCCCTACGGCGTCCCCTGTTCCTACTTCTCAGCAACATCTTCGTGGTCGTCGACCCGTGGTCGTTCCCAGAACGCGTCGACAACCGTTCCTGCTTTTGACCTACGCAGCCATAGCGCCGTGCTGCGCTGGTCCCTCCGCCTGCGGCATGTGCCCAGGCCGCTCAATCTGGGTCGTGTTTCCCAGCCTGCCGGGAACGCGCCGGGGACAAGCACTTCCACTCCTTCCGTTTGGTACAGGTCCGGCCGGGTCCTTCCCGGTCCTCGGCATGGCTTTCAGCGGGCCAGGTGGAGTCGGGTGTGGAAGTAGCCCGCCGACTCTTTCCCCGCGGGGTCCTCGCCGAGGGCGGTGACGGTGGCTACTGCCCGCTGTTGTTCCTGGGGGTCGGTGAAGCGCCGCTGCCGGTGGGTGTCGGCGCCGCGCTCCACGGTGAGTCCGTACGATTGCAGGCAGGCGGAGATCGGCCTGTAGTCGTGGGTACGCAGGACGAAGGCCGCCACCGGCATGGGGCGGCCGATGGCGGTGAACAGCCGGGTAAAGGTGCGCTCGGTCAGGAAGCTCGTGCCGCCGGTGATGGTGATCAGGCCCGTCCCGGCGAGCGAACCGCGCAGCCGCTCCGTCGGTTCGGTGTGTTCCAGGTCCAGGCAGTGCCCCTGGTTGAGCAACCCGACGGCCACCGCGTAGTCCAGGGCCGGCTGGGACACGTCGATGCCGATGGTCCGTACGGCGTCCGGGCGGCGGCGGGCCGCGTAGAAGTCACGGTCGAGGTCGGCGAGTGCGGCGGTAGTGACTCCGGCCACCGCTGGCGAGGTGTAGTGCGCGAAGAGTTCGTCGAGGGTGACGTCGTGGTTGAGCAGGGCGGCGTTGATCCCGTAGGAGCAGCACATGTCGAGGACCGTTCGCCGCGCCGGCCCGAGTTCGGCGCTGAGCGCGCGGAAGACCGGCTGGGCGTGGCCGGGGGTCTGGTACGCGTACGGCTCGAGGGCGGCGAAGTACCCGCGGGGGTCGGGGAGGGCGTAGACGTCCTCGAAACTGGTCATGCCGGCTGGGGCCATCACAGCGCGCCTCCATGGCGATCGACGGGAGTCCGGACGGACCACCACATGAGCCAGGCGTACCCGGCCATGCCCTGACGCCGAAAGGCCGCCGATCCGGCCACCGCCGGTGGCCGGGGGCGTCAGCCGAGGGACATCAGAGCTTGCCCCTTTTCGTCTTAGCCGGGCGGCCGCAGTGGTTTAGGCACTGTTTCTCGTAGCGGGTGGCGGCTGCCCGGAAGCCTTTCAGCCGGTTGCTTGCGCGTTCGACGGTGTTGCGGTTCTTGTATCGCTCGCTGTCGAAGCCGGTGGGCCGGCCGCCTCGGGAGCCACGGTTCTTCCAGTGTCTTTGCTGGTCGAGGCGTTCGGGGATGGTGTGTGGAATGCCGCGTCGTCGCAGGTAGCGGCGGTTCTTCCGGGAGGTGTAGGCCTTGTCGGCCAGGACGTGATCGGGTCGCATGCGCGGGCGGCCGACTCCGGCCTGGGGCACGTTGACGTGCTCCAGTACGCGTTGGAGTTGGGGGCCGTCGCCGTAGTGGCCCGGCGTCAGGACGACGGCGAGAGGTCGGCTCCGTCCTTCGGCGGCGAGGTGGATCTTGGTGGTGTAGCCGCCTCGGGAACGTCCCAGACATTCGCCGATCTGACCACCTGCTCCAGCCGGACGGCGAGTTTCCGTAGCACCGGATCGACCTGGTTCGTCCCCCGTACGTTTCCCCTTTGAGGACCGGCGGCCGCCGGTGCCTTCCTCGCAACCGGCGGCATGCTGGTGGGCCCGCACCGCGGTCGAGTCGACTGACACCTCCCAGTCGATTCGGCCCGCGGCGTCCTCGGCAGCTTGGATACGAGACAGCAGCATCGCCCAAGTTCCATCCACTGACCAGCGGCGATGCCGTTTGTAGACGGTCTCCCACGGACCGAACCGCTCCGGCAAGTCCCGCCACTGGACACCCGTCCGCACCCGGTAGAGCACTCCGTTGATCACCCTGCGGTGATCACTCCACCGGCCTCCAGGCCTACCGCCACGAGGCCAGAACGGCTCCAGCCGTTCCCATTCCACACTCGTCAGATCCCCACGACCCATACGACGAGCCTGACCTCAACACCCCACCCCTGTCAGGAGATCCAAGAAGCCTGGTTGTCGGCACCGTGACCGGCACCGAGCTCGGTGAGCAACAGGGCTATGTCGTCAGCTCGGTACGAGGAGCCCCGGGCGTTGTGCAGCAGGCGGTCGGCGAGTTCGTCCAGTGAGTCGGCCCGGACGCGGGCGAGGGATGTTCGCAGGCGGTCGATCCCCACGTCGATGTCGGCGCCGCGTTCCTCGACCAGTCCGTCGGTGTAGAGGGCGAGGATGGATCCTGGCGGGAGGTCGATCCGGGCTGCTGGATAGACGCTTGCGCGATCCACACCGAGCAGTGGGCCGGCATCCAGTTCAAGGGCGTCGGTCGTCCCGTCGGGACGGCGGAGCAGGGGTGCGGGGTGGCCGGCGACGACGGCGTAGGCGTGCTGGCTGTGGGGTTCGAGGTGGATGGAGCAACAGCTGGCCAGCAGCCCGGGGTCGAGGTCGATGAGGGTTCGGTTGACGCCGGCCATCACATCGCCGGGCCTATGGCCCACGGCTGCGAAGGCCCTTACGGCGCTGCGCAATTGGGCCATTGTGGCCGCGGCGGCGATGCTGTGCCCTTCCACGTCTCCGATGATGAGAGAGACCCCACTGTCGGTGGGGATGACGTCGTACCAGTCGCCACCGATGTCCATTCCGCTGGTACCGGGTAGATAGCGCGCGACGGTGCGGATGCCCGGGACTACGGGCAGTCGGTGCGGCAGGAGCGCCTGTTGCAGACCGCGCGCGAGGGCGAACTCCGAGTCGTACAGTCGTGCGCGTTCCAGGGCCTGGGCGATCAGCCCGGCGAGTGCGGTGAGGACGCCGCGGTCCTTCTCCGTGAACCGGTGGATGTCGTCGAAGCCGAGGACGCAGGTGCCGACAGGGCGGCTGGAGGCGATCAGTGGCAGATACGCCCAGGAGCGTACGTCGCCCGTGTAGATGCCGGGGTAGCCCTGGGAAAGGTCCTGCTGCGACTCGATGAAGAGCGGAGTGCCGGAGGTCAGGGCCTCCGTACCCGGCAGGCGCGCATGCAGCGGTACGCCCTCGAGCCAGTCGAGGAAATCTTCGTGGTGGCCGGTGTGGAAGAGCAGGTGCATGGTGCCGTCGCGGACCACGTAGATCGCCAGCTGCTGGCCCCCGAAGGCCGGGAGGAGCTGGTCGGAGACCACTTCGCAGACTTCGCGGGCGGTGACCGCCTCGGTCAGCGCGCTGCCCAGCTGCAGGACGTGGTACATGACGCCTAGGCGCGCCGGTGGGGCAGCGGTTGCTGTCTCGGCCGAGGCAGCGGATGGCGTTGAGGTCGACGGTGAAGTGCCGACGGGCACCACCCGGCCGGTTACTCCGTCTGCTTGCGGATGGAGGGAGAAGGCGAGCCACCGGTCGGGCGGTCTGCAGGCCAGGAAGGAGACTGGCGCCTGCGAGATCATCGCGGACCGGTGCCGGTACTCGACGTCGGGATCGGACAGCCACGGCAGCACGTCCGAGAGGAACTGGCCCAGCAATTCGTCGCCGCGCACGCCCAGCAGCTGCAGCGCGCTGTGGTTGGCATAGGTGACCCGCCCGTCGGGGGCGAGGGAGAGCACCCCGTCCCGCAGCCGTTCGACCGCGGCGACGGCCGCGCTGCCGGCCTGCGCGTCGACGACCGTGCCGATCAGGTGGGTGCGTGCCCGCGCGGTGCCGGCCTCCGGTGCGCTGCCCCACAACTCGACCGTGCGGTACCCCTCGCCGCCGTCCCTGTGGTCCCGTATGCGCAGGGGCCGTGCTGTGATCCGGCCCTCGGCGGCTCCCGCGCGGGCGGCCGCTCGAAGGGTGGCGCGGTCGCCGGGGTGCAGGCAGGCAGCAAGCGTTTCGGCTCGTCCGTCGAAAGCGCGGGGGTCGAGACCGAAGATCGCGCAAAGCTCGTCGTCCACGGTGAAGGTGCCGGTGACGAGGTCCCAGTCGAACAGGCCGGCCCGTACGGCCGGTGCCGAGGGAGCTGGGCTCTCGACGGGAATCGTCTGCGGGTCGCACTCGACGGGGTCGCCGGTACGGGCGCGGAGGTCGGAGAGGGAGTCACCGAGCCGGTTGGCGATGGTCCGCACGTGGCGGCGCTGGGCCTTGGACAGCCCTTCGCCGCCGGGCGACGCCGCCCAGACGATCGCCAGCGCACCGAAGGTCTCCCCACCTGAGCCCACCGGCACGGAGCAGGAGCCGAAGGCGTATGGCAGGGCTACCGCGAGCTGGGGATACCGGCGCATCGTGTCCTCGGCGTCGGCCAGGTGGACCGTGCGCCCGGAGTCATAGGCTGCGGCGACAGGGATGGGACTGCTGACCGGAATGAGGTGCCAGCCCCCGAGCAGCGAGGGTGGTACACCGCACGTCGCGGCGAGCACGATCGACCGGCGGTCGTGGGAGCGGAGGAAAACGCTCCCGGCGTACGCGCCGGTTCCTTCGACGGCTTCGACGACGGCTGCAGCGAGCAGATCCTCACGCTGCGCCGTCTCGCCGACGATCATTTCGCGCATAGTTCCAGTGTGCGCAGGTCGGGCCCGCCGGCCAAGGGGGCAGCCCAGCGAGACGCATCGATTTCCGGGGTCCGTCGCCTCGATATGGCCATGGCTCCGCCCTGGATCCCCGAGACACCCGGGCAAGAGCACGCCAACCGTCGGTGGGGCACCTGTACGGTCCAGACACGGAGGACCGTAAAGACCCCGATAACTGACAGCTACTGACCGTCGCCGATGCTCATGATCACCCATATCTGCTCGGACGGCGCTCATGAGGTACGTGCCCCATCCGACTGCCAGCACGGTCATCCTGGGTTTCAACCGGAGCTGCTCGATCATGTCGGCAGGCAGGCAGCGGAGACGGAGCGAGCGCGGTCTCGGCGACTCCCGGACTGCCATCACGAAGAGGTCCTGCGGCGACGCCCAGGCCAGCAGATCCCACAGCGGCGGCTCCTCTCCCGGGGCGCTGCGCCGTAGAGGACTGGCAGCACCCCAAGGCTGTCGTAAGCCCAGCCGCCGCCCATCTCCGCACCGGTGAAGGCGCTGGCGGTGACAGCACGGGGCAGGCGCAGGGCGTTGTCAGCGTGCAACACGGCGGTGCCTGGGGGTGGGGACGGCGGGCGAACGGGCTCCGGGGGCTGCGTCCGTGCACGCATCAGGCTGAGACCGTTGTGGAGTTCCGCCGGGGCGGTGATCGCAGAAGCCAGTGGCTCAGGGGGAGCAGCCCAATAAGGGGTGTCGCAGCGGCGCTGGTACCCCTGCCTGAGACAGGTCAGCCTCGGGCCCTTGGTGCACGCGGAATGAGAGGCTCGCCAGAGGTCGGCGGTTCCTGCCCCCATCGGGACCACAACAGCGCGGTGAGCATCGAGGACTCCACCAGCAGCCGGTTCCCGGCCGCCGTCGGCCGGTGGGCGTGGTGTTCTACCAGGTGACCGGCAGGGCCACCGGCCCTCGGATGAGTACGTCCTTCTGCCAGGGCACGTCTCCGGGATCGATGGCCAGCCGCAGGTCGGGAAGGCGTGCCATGAGGGTGGTCAGCAGCAGTTCGGCTTCCATGCGGGCCAGCAGTGGTGCTACGCAATGGTGAGGGCCGTAGCCGAAGGCCAAGTGGGGCGGGCCCTTGCGGTCGATGTCGATCCGGTGCGGTTCGGGGTAGCACTGTTCGTCCCAGTTCGCTGCCACGTATGAGACGTAGACGGCCTCGCCGCGGCGGACCAGGACGCCACCCACCTCGACGTCCTCCGTGGCGATGCGGGCTTGTCCCACGCCGTGCTTGTGGGGGATCCAGCGCGAGAGCTCTTCCACGGCCTCGGGGACGGCCTGCGGGTCGGAGCGCAGTCGGATCTTCAGACTGTCGTCGGTGAGCAGGAGGTAGACCATGTTGGAGGTGTGGTTGCGCACCGCGTGCCAGCCGTTCAGCGCCGTCAGCGTGACCAGGGCGAGGAGTTCTTCCTCCTCGATCCTGCCGCTGTCGACAGCGGCTCCGAGCTCGCTGATGAGGTCGTCCTGCGGCTGGAGCCGGCGTTCACGGGCCAGTTCGAGGAAGAAGGCGCGGGCTTCTTCCTTGGCCTGCCGTGCGCGTTCGACCTCCGCTTCGTCCTTCGCCCGGGTGAGGACGTTGCTGGCCCAGGTGCGCAGGCGCGGCCGGTCGGCCTCCGGCACACCCAGCACGGTTCCGACGACGTGCATCGGAAAGGGGGAGGTCACATGCTGGATGAGGTCGGCGGGCGGCCCGGCCGCGACCATGGAGTCGATGAGTTGGTCGAGCCGGGCTTGGGCGCGGGGGCGCAGGGCCGCCATACCGGAGCGGTTGAACGCCGAGGACACCACAGAGCGGACGCGGGTGTGGTCGGGCGGGTCGACGAAACTGACCGCTCGGTCCAGCGGGATGAGGTATCTGTTCATGCTGGGCAGCGGCCGGCCGACGATGTCGCGGCTGAACCTGGGATCCGAGGTGACGAACCGGACGGCGTCGTGCCGGGTCGCCAGCCAGCACTCGCCGGGGGCTCCGTGCGGCAGTCGGATCCGGATGACCGGTTCGGCCTGCAGAGCCGCGCGGAGAAACGGGTCGAAGTCGAGGGCGGCCAAGTCCGACACCTCGTACAACGGCGCGGCTACGTCCTTCATGTCCTTCATCACTGACTCCCGGCTGGCTGGTCATGGCGCAGCGGCGTGAGCTGCTCGATGTCGTAACGGCGGCGCAGGGCGGCGATCGCCTGGTGGTCCGCAGGCCCGTCGGCGGAAAGGATCTCCAGAAGTTCCTCGAAATAGCGCTCGTGGGCCGGTGGCGGGGACGACTGGAAGAACATCCGGGCCGGGTCGCCAGTGGGATTGGCGAAGGCGTGCGGGCAGCCGGGCGGGACCAGGATGACCGTGCCGGGCGTGGCACGGACCACACGCTCACCCTTCGGCGACTGCCACCCCCGCCAACCGTCCGCGGTGCGCACCCGCGGCTCGAAGGCGAGAACGTCGAGTTCGCCCTCGAGGACGTAGAACAGTTCCTCGCTGCGTGCGTGGACGTGGGCGCCCACATCGAAGCCCGGTGGCACGAACACCTCGAAGCTCGACGAGAAACGAGATTGCCCGTCGGTCACCTTGAACGTCACGTGCTGGGCGGCCGCGCGAAGCGTACGGCCCTCACCGGGTCGTACGATCAGACCGCTGGGCGCCGTCCCGGGGCAGGCCGTCCTCGGGCCTCCTCCTGCAAGGGTCACGGCGTACGACTCCACCGGTCCAGCGCCATCTCGGCCGTGACGCCGGGCCCGAACCCGGCCAGAAGGCCGCGCGCGATGTCCGCGGCCCGCAGTTCGCTGTCCTGCAGCGCCCGCTGCACGACCAGCGGTAGGCGGGCCTTCGCCTCGGCCGCGTACAGCTGGTCGCGTTCCTCGAAGCCCGGGTGCGCGAGTGTCTCAGTCATCGGCGGCACAAAGTGCCTTGTCCGCACCCCGGTGTTCCCGATCGGGTTCAGCGCTGGGCCCAGTTGGGGGTGGCCTGCATGCCGCGAACGTCCGAGGTCGAGCGTCTCCTTCATGGAGATGACGTATTCCGGAACCGAGACGGCCGGCCGACACGAGGTCGCCATGCGACACCTTTACTCCACCGGCACGAGAGTGCCTCCGTTGACCCGTACGCATCCTTAAACGATCAGTGTCAATCCAGGTCACTACTTGGCGGCGTAGTTTCGTACCTTTTCACCAGTTTCGGCCCGGCGTCGTGAGTAGGCCCGCGTTCCGGTGCGGGGCAGGGGGCGGCCGCGGGTGGTGCGGCTTCCGGTCCCAGCACCTCAGCCGGCAGGCCGCGATCAACCAGGCAGCCTTGCCGTAACTCCCGGGTGCCCGCCGGAGTCCGCAGGATCTCTGTTGTCGGCCGGGCCGCTTGTCGCGTCACGCGGTCCGGGGCTCAAGTAGTGGAAAGGCTCAACGAGCACCGCGAGCGTTTCCCGCCGCGGGCTACCCACATGTGAAGTGCGCGCGGACCGGGTCGACCGGCCATGGGCATCATCGGGCGCCCCGTAGTCGCGGTCTACGCTCTGGGGATGCAGAGCAGTGATGTGACGCGGGACGACGGCACAGGGGTGGGCCTGTCCTTGAGGTACGGGACCACCACCAGCCGGAGCTGTGCGTTTTCAGCGCTGGGCCGCGGCTGCTGATCTCCCAGCTGTCGCGCCCTGTGCTGCTCGCCCTCGTCGAAGGGAAGCGGCAGGGCCGGCAACCCGACCATGGCCGTCGGTGCCATCATCGCCAAGCTGCGGATCCGTGACAGCAGAGCGCTACCGTCACAGCCGCTGAGCCGCTGAGCCCCGTGCCGTCCCTGCCCGCCCGTGCCGGAGGGCGGGGACTGTGCTCACCATTCGGTGGTTAGCTTCCCGCTCCCCGTCGCAGCTGTGCCGACAGGTGGTGCTGCAAGGGCTGCCCGACCGCCGCGAGGTCGTGGACGTAGGTGAGGGTGCCCTCGTCCGCCAGGGTGTAGCGGCGGCGGGTGGCGTCGACCTGCTTGGCGCTGGGTGTGAGAGCCACCTGATGGGTGGTGAGGTCGACCACGCCGTCGGCCGCGCTGCCCACGGAGATCTCCGCGACGCCGGTGGGCTGGGTGATCAGTGCCTCCACCCGCCCGTCGGGCTGAAGCCGCCACCAGCCGCTCTCCCGTGCCGACGGCCGCAGCGGCTCGCCGTCCCCGTCCAGTAGCCATGCCCGGGTCTCGTAGTGGAGGAAGGGCCGCCCGTCATGGCTGAAGGTGACCTCCTGTGCGTACGCGAAGTCCTCGGCGAGCGTGGGGTACTCGCCGCGACCCCGGCCCACCCAGGTGCCCAGAAATCCGAGCAGGGGTGCGAGCACTGGGTGCGGCGCGGGCGCCGCGTCCGGCCGAAGGGCGTCGGGGTACGGGTGCTGCTGATGGGGATCGAACATGAGGTGTGCTCCTGGGTCGAGACGTGTGCAGGGTGCAGCCTAGGGTGTCGGTCCGCGCTTCCCGGTCCGCGACGGGACTCGGCGTACCCGACAAGCAGAGGGCGCTCCGGCACCGTGCCGGACCAGTCGCCTGTCACAACCTCGCTACCCGTGGGCGGAGCTCCGGAAGAGTCCCGGCCCGGTGAGGTGCGGCCTGCCGAAGGCGGCATGGTCCCTCAGGGGCATGAGTGACGTCACCGCTCCTGCGCGATCGGAGCAGTGGGCATGGACGACCGAGGGCACAACGCAGTCGATCTTTCCTGTGGATCACGGCGTCGTGTTACGTCGTCACGAACCCGTCGCGGCAACTCGCGGCGCCTTCCAGTGTCCTGTGACCGGCTTTCGACCGTTGCCGATCACCGCTGAGCGGTGGCGCTGGCTCCATACACAGCCACGCGGATGATGTCCGCGTGGCCTGCGTGCTGGGCGGTTCTTCAAGAGCAAGACGAAGCGGCCGGGTATCAGCCGTACGGACCGAAGCCCCCGGCGCGACCAGCGCGGGGGCTCCGTCGGGCGGGCGCTCAGTGGTGGATGCTGTTGTTCGCCTTGCCTTGCGTCTTCGTGTTCGCGTTGTTGTTCGATGCATCCGAGAGGGTGCTGTTGACGAGCGACCCCAAGACGTTGACGGAGTCCAGGGCGGCGAGGTTGTTGAGTGCACCGTCGACGACCCCCGCCTGCGCGGGGGCCACGGAGCCAAGGGCTGCGCCGACGGTGAGTGCCGTGACGGCGATGATGCGTGAGGGTGACTTCTTCATGCCGTGATCAACTACCACAGCGCCTGCAGGACACGGTTCAGACCGCTCGCCGACGCCGGCGGCAACGGGACGGTGCCGACGCAGTGGGACAGACAGTTGCCCAGCATCTCCTCTCGCAGCAGTACGCCCAGCGAACCGGGGAAGTCCCGCTCCGGGGCCGGGGCGGGTCCCAGAGCACGGTGCGTCGCGGCTGCTGTGGCGCCGGGTTGGCCATGGTCTGCGTCTTGCACGTTTGCCCGGGGAACGCAGTGGAAGAGTTGACCCCGACAACCGGCCGGCCGAGTCGCTGGCGGGACGGCCAATTCTTTTCGACGTTCTGAACAGAACAGGAGCCCGCCGTTGCGCATCTACGCCCAGACCCCCGCCCGCCGGAACTGCCAGGTGCTCGTGGACCTGATCGCTGTGGCCCTGATCGCACTCGCGGTGTGGGCGGCATTCTTCGTCCGCGACACCATCATGATGCTGGCCGAACCGGGGCGGAAGGTTGAGAGCTCCGGAGACGGCCTTGCCGAGGAACTCGGCAAGGCCGGGGACGCGGCGTCGGACGTACCGCTCATCGGCGACGTTCTGAACAAGCCGCTTCAGTCCGCAGCCGACGCCAGTGCCGGCTTCGCGGACGCCGGCGCATCCCTTCAGGAGACCGTCACCCAGGTCGCCGACGTGACGACCACGGCTCTCATCGTCATCCTCGTGCTGCTCATCCTGGTTCTGTGGCTCCCTCCGCGCCTTCTCTGGATGCGCCGCAGCACGATCGTCCGCCGTCTCGCCGACGCGCCGGGTGGTGCCGACCTGCTCGCCCTGCGCGCCCTCACCGGCCCGCCGGCCGCCCTCGTCAAGCTGCCCACCCCGCCCGGCGGATTCGCCGACGCCTGGCGCCGGGGCGACCAGGAGGTCATCGCCACCCTCAGCGCGGTCGCCCTCGCAGACACTGGCCTGCGCCCCTGACGCGCGGAGGCCGGGGCGACGGTGGCCTGCACCTCTCCAAACCCTCGGTGCCCGGCAGAGGGCAGGGGCGTGTGTGTGACACCGAGTCAGACGCGCACGGTGAGCCACGCGCCGAGGCCGCCGCATCCGGTGGCGTTGTAGGTGGTGCTCCGGTAGGCCGTCGGGATGGGGGAGTAGGGGCACGTCCATATGCCGTCGCGGACGAGCTGGCTACGGGGTTCCCTAGCGGCTCGGGACTTGCTGGTTAAGGCGTCGACGGCGAGCCCGGCCGTCCGGGGCGCGCGTCAGGTCGCGCGCAGCGGCCGGCTCCCTTGTGGGTGCAGGCGGTCGGCAAGGAAGGCGAGGATTTCGTCGCGGGCCCGGACTGTGGGGTGCCCGGCCTCGTCCACGAGGTGGGCGGTGACGACGCTGTGCGGGGTGCCGACCAGATCGGCGAAAAATGGCGGCGGGGCCACGTTGGCGGCGCTGTCCGGGAGGACACGCCCGTCGAAGGCGTCGCCGAGCAGCGCTCGGTAGGCGGCGAAGCGCTCCCCCGTGCACCAGCGGTCGCCCTTGAAGCGGTAGGCGAGGACGGTGAGGCCGTCGCGGTCGACCCGTTCGCGCAACGCGCGCGCGTCCGCCGCGTCGAGTTCGAGTCCACCGGGGTCGTCGAGCGGCAGCGACGGGTGGTTGACCACCGGGGCGATCACCGCCGGCTCCAGGGCCATGGTGAGGGCGAAGTTGCCGGTGAAGCACAGGCCGATCGCCCCCACCCCCGGCCCACCGCACGCCCGGTGGGCCTCGCGCGCCAGGCCGCGCAGCCAGACCGTCACCGGGCTGGTGCCGCCACCGGCGAAGGCGCGGAACTCGGCGCTGACACAGGCGCGGCGGACGACCTCCCGGCCACCCTCGACCGTGGGGAAGGCACCGTCCGTCCCGAACAGGGAAGGCACGTGGACGGTGAAGCCCGCCTCCCGCACCCAGCGCGCGAGCCGCAGGACGTCGGGGCTGATGCCCGGCATCTCCGGGAGCACCACGACCGCGGGCCCGGCCCCGGCTACGTACACAGTCTTCTCCACCCCCTCCACAGCCACGCTTCGGCGGGTGAAGCCGGTCATCGGATCGTCGTCGCTCATGAGGCCAGCCTGGTCCCGGAGCCGGCCGTCGGGTGAGGGGCGGGATCGCCAACACCAGGGGTAATCTCGCCACAAGTGAGGAGGCCGAGCGGTACGCGAGGCGGGCCGTGGCCGGGAGACCAAGGGGTACGGGAGCGATGGCTGAGGCGATGCGACAGGCCGAGGGACGTGGGGGCCCGGGCGCCGGGCCGAGTGCGCTGCGTGTCGGTGTCCTGGCGTACGCGGACTGCTTCGCGTCCGAAGTGTTCGGCGTGCCCGACCTGTTGACGATGGCCGGGCATGTCGCCGGACCGGACGCGCCCGGCTATCGAGTGTCGGTAGTCTCGCCCCGCCGCCGGGTCACCGCCTCGGGCGGCGCGCGCCTGGACGTGCGTCCCTTGCGCGAGGTCGACGTCCTTGTGGTCCCCGGGTTCGAGCTGCGCCCGGACACGGACCTCGACAAGCGGCTCGCCCGCCTCGGTCCCGAGATCGCGACCATCCGTGCGCAGGCCGCCGCCGGGACCGCCGTCGTCTCCCTCTGCGTCGGCGCGTTCCTGCTCGCCGAGGCCGGGCTCCTCGACCGGCGCAGGGCGACCACCTCCTGGCTGTACGCCGACGAGCTGGCCAGGCGCTGCCCGGACGCCGACGTGCGGCCCGAGTACCTGGTCGTCACTGACGCGGGGGTGACGACCACGGCCGCCTTCAGTGCCATGTACGACTTCGCGCTGGACCTGATCCGCCGGCATGACGGCGCCCGGGTGGCTCGTACCACCGCACGGTTGGCGCTTGTCGACTACGCGCGGACCGACCAGACCCCTTACGTCGACCCGCGGCTCCTTCCGCGACCCGGCCGGGAGTTCTCCCAACGGGTCATGCGACGGCTCGACCAGAACCTCACTGAGCGGTACGACCTCACCGCGCTCGCGGACGCCTTCCAGGTCAGCACCCGCACGCTGCTGCGCCGCTTCGCCGAGGAGACCGGGCGCAGCCCGCTGGCCCATCTGCAGGCTTCCCGGGTCCGCCGCGCCCGCCACCTGCTGGAGACCACCGACCGCACGGTCGCCGCCGTCGCAGCGGCCGTCGGCTACCAGGACCCCGGCACCTTCGCCGCCCTCTTCACCCGCCACACCGGCCACCGCCCGAGCGCCTACCGGACCGCCTTCCGCCGCACGGCCCGGGGGTCCAGACCGGGCAGCCCCTAGGCGGCCAGGTCGGCGACGAGTACGACCAGCGGCGGCACCGATTGCACCAGGGAACCACGCCACGGCCCTGGGGCGGAGCGCGCCCGGGCCGCACCGGCCCCACCTGCGGCGGGCACGTCCGTCAGGGATTCGGTCGCATGTCTGCGCCGTACGTGGTGCGGTAGTCCGGGACGACGACCCGGCTCGTCGGAGACTCCTGGTGGACCTGGGCGGTGAACGCGTCCAGGTCCATCACCGGGTCGCGGCGCGGGGGCTCGCTCAGCGGCTCCTCGAAGTTGTCCCAGTGCACGGGCACGACGACGCCGGGCCGGCCCAGTGCCCGCAGCAACCGGGGCACGTAGCGGGACGTAGAGGCGCTGGACGGCACCGCGACCATCGCGAGATCGGGGCTCAGGCCCTGCACGGCCCGCTCGGAGAAGTCGCTGGCGCCCATCAGGAACGCCGACGGCCCGCCGCTCCCGGTCGTCACCTGGAAGGCGAGCGTGTCGCCCTCCGGCAGGTCGGAGATGGTCCTCGGGGCAGCCGCCGGCGGCGTGTTCAGCGTGCCCGGGGCGAAGTAGGAGTGCCGCTTGTTGCGGCTGTGCAGGCTCGACACGACCTCGACCGTGAGCCCGCCGAAGTCGAGCACCTCGCCACCCTTCACCACCGAGATCTGTCCCGGGTCGACACCGAACGCGACCAGCAGATGGAAGGTGGTCTCCGTGCCGACGACCCGGGCGCCGGTGGACTTGGCGATGAGGGGCACGTCGGCGACGTGGTCCCAGTGGGAGTGGCTGACCAGGACGATCTCGGGATGGCCGACGTACTCCCGTACCAGCTCGGGGTCGGACCTCAGCCTCGTACCCGGCTTGAAGCCTCCGTCGAACAGGCCGGTCTTGAACCGGGTGACGTACGGGTCGAAGAGCACCGTCCGGCCGTCGACGTCGATGCGCCAGCCGGATGTGCCCAGCCAGCGGAAGGACGCCGAACCGGCCGCCGGGGCCCTGCGGGGCGCCGCCGCGGAGGCTGCGGTCGTGGTGGGAAGCAGCGGGGCGGCCGCGCCGAGCGCGGCGCCCCGCAGCACCGCACGCCGGCCGAACCCCTGGACGCGCCGCTTCGGGCGCTGTGTGTCTGTGTCGTCGCTCATGGTGTCAGGAGATCAGGACATGACCCGCGCCGTCCAAGATCAAAATTCTGGAGTTCCGATACTCGAAAGCATATGAGTGCAGGTCAGAGCCCTTTACTGCGCAGGAAGTCGACGGCGATCCGGGCCGTGACACCGATCGCGGCGTCCACCGCCGGACGCGAGGCGGCGAGCTCCCGCGTGCGGGCGAAGACGGAGACCGCGTAGCGGCCGCCGTCGGGATACCCGACGACCCCCGCCTCCATGTGCAAGCCGGGCAGGGTGCCGGTCTTCGCCGCGACCGTCACGTCGTCGGGAAAACCCGACACGAGCCGGTGCCGGAAGGCCTGACGCGCCATCAGCTCACGTACCTGGGCGCACGCCTCAGGAGGGCCCGCTTCGTCCCGCCAGACGAGACGTAGCAGCCGGGTGATCTCGCGGGGCGTGCTGGCATTGGTCCGGAGCGGATCCAGCACGCTCAGCCGTGTCTTTCGCTCGTCCGGCAGAGCCGGGTAGCGGAGGGCGAACTCCGCCTCGTCGCGTGCGCCCACCTCGGCGAGCATCGACTGAAGTACGTCACGGGGACCGCCCACGATCCGGGTCCCGCCGAGCCCGAGTTCCGCCGCGAGAAGCCGCACCGTGTCCAGGCCGACCCGTGCCAGCAGCAGATCCGCCGCCGAGTTGTCGCTCACCGAGATCGCGAAGAACGCCAAATCGCGCAGCGACAGCTCGACGTCGTCCGCGCAGCCTGCCGTGCCCCAGCCGCCGAGCCGGTCGGCCGCCGTCACCCGCACCCGCTCCCGGGGGTCGAGCTGGCCGGCGGCCACCTGCCGCGCGAACTCCAGGACCAGCAGCACTTTGAAGACCGAGGCGATCACGACCGGTTCGTCCGCGCCGACCACCACCTCCTCGGCACCCGGCCCCGTGCCGACGGGGACCGCATGCAGTACCCCCTCGGCACCCGCCCCCGCGAAAACCTCGCGGATCTGTTCCTCGACCATCGGTTCGCCCCTCACGTAAGGTCCCTGGCTGTGGATCTCTTGCGCCACCTGCGCATCTTTGTCGCCGTCGCCGACGAGCTGCACTTCAGCCGGGCCGCCGACCAGCTTGGCATGGCCCAGCCACCGCTGAGCCAGGCGGTACGCAGACTGGAGAAGGACCTCGGCGTCGAACTGTTCGACCGATCGCACCGCCAGGTCCGGCTGACCGCCGCCGGCATGGTGCTGCTGGACGAGGCTCACGAACTCCTCGCCCGCGAGGAGCGGTTACGGACGCTCGCCCGCCGCGCCGGGGACGGCGGCCTGGGCACCCTGCGCGCGGGCGTGCCCCCCGACACCACGGTCACCACGCTCTCCGCGCTGCTCTCGGCGTGCGCGGAGCACTCCCCGGGCCTGTCCGTCGACCTCCAGGGAATCACTACGGAGGAACAGCTGCGGCTGCTCGCCTCCGGTGGGCTCGACGTCGGCCTCGTCCACCAGCCCGTGGACGCCACCGACCTCCGCCTCGGCGCGGAGGTGTGCGTGGAACTCGGCGTCGTCCTGCCCCGAACCTCACCGCTGGCCCGGCTCCCCGAGGTCGCGCTCGCCGAACTGGCCGGCCACGACCTGGTGCTCTTCCCTCGTGCCCAGGCGCCCGGCTGGTACGACCGGATCCTCGACACCTGCCGGGCCGAGGGCTTCGTGCCCGGCCGCCTGCGGCACGCCTCCAACCCCGAGTTCGTGCTGGCCCTCGTCCACGCGGGCCACGGCCTCGCCTTCGACCAGGGGCCGGTGGCCCGCAAGGAGCCCCGCGTCGTCTGGCGGCCACTGGCCGACCGCCCCCTCACCCAGCGGACCACAGGGGCCTGGCCCGCCGGCCGGTCCGCCCATCCGGCCGCCCCGCATTTCGCGGAACTCGCGGCCGGCGTGCTCGCCCGCGACCGTACGGCAGCATCGCTGCGCCGCGACGACGGCCCGCGCTCGCCGGACGGGCCGCCCCGTCCGTGGTCGGTGGTGTACGACGAGTCGCCCTGACGCCGCGCCGACCGGCTGCCCAACGAGAGACAGACCGGGCCTTCGGGTACACGTATGCATGCGCCGGCCCTGCTCGCTGGCGAGGACAACTCGTGTGGACGTTCCTTCCGCGCCGCGGCGTTCGCGCGCGGCCCTGTCCGCCTTAGCCAGCACACCGAAGTGGGCGATTCCTCTATCGCGTGTGAGGACGGACGGATCGGCCGCACGACGGGTCCCACTGATCAACCTCGGCCCGGCTAGACCGCGCGTCTCCCCGCCGTGCCCGGAACGCGGCATCCGCCGCCTGTGCACCACAGAAGTCAGGCGTTGACGGGAGTCTGCGCGGGAACTTCCGCACCTGAGTCGCTCGCAGCGGCAGCGGCGGCCTTGCTCCTTTCCTTACGCGGTGATCTCGCCCCGCCGCCTGAGTGACCGGGGTTACCCTGACGGGCTGTCGGGCCGGCCCGCCGGAGAACTCCGCGTCGCGGCCGTACCCGGGCGGTCAGGTCGGAAGTGGATGAGCGGGCGCTGGTGCGCCAAACGAATCTCCGACATGGGCGGGGGGCTGGATCTCGCTTGATGGCCGCCGGTTCCACACGCCGGGCAAAGGGCCCCGACACTCACACCTTTCGAGTGCGAGGCCAGTGCCCATAGCGCCAGGTCAACGCACTCGCGTAGCGCAACCTTCGCGTGTCCGTGCAGGTCGGACCGCTCAAACATTCAGGGCCAACAAAAGGTCAGCATTGGCACCCGAGACGCAGCGATGGGGGGCGTACGGCCGGCCCAGGGACTCACCCGGGCCGGCCGTGTACACCCGCGCGAGCGGACGTCAGCCGATCTCGATGAGCAAATCGCCCGCCTCGACCTGCTGGATCTTTCCAATCGCCAATCGCGCGACCGTGCCGTCGCACTGGGCAGTAATGGAAGCCTCCATCTTCATTGCCTCAATGGTGGCCACCGTCTGACCCGCCGACACCGTAGAGCCCTCCTCCACCTGGAGTGTCACGACACCGGCGAACGGCGCGGGGACATGCCGGTCGTTGCCGCGGTCGGCCTTTTCAGCGGCCTTGACCTCGGTGGCGACGGACTTGTCCCGCACCGACACCGGGCGCAACTGGCCGTTGAGCGTGGCCAGCACCGTACGGAAGCCCCGCTCGTCGGCCTCGGAGATCGCCTCCAGCTCGATCAGAAGCGTGACACCGGCCCCGAGCGTGACCGTGTGCTCGGTGTCCGGTTCCAGACCGTAGAAGAAGTCCTGCGTGGGCAGAACTGACGTATCGCCATAGGCCTCGCGGTGGGCTTCGAACTCCCTGGTGGGGCCGGGGAACAGCAACCGGTTCAGCGTCGCCCGCCGCTCCCGGCCCAGTCCTTCGCGGTCCTCGTCCGACAAAGTCGGTGTCTCGGCCTGCGCAGGGCGGCCCTCCAGTGCGCGGGTACGGAACGGCTCGGGCCAGCCGCCGGGCGGGTCGCCCAGTTCGCCGCGCAGGAATCCGATCACCGAGTCCGGAACGTCGAACTTGCCGGGGTCGGACTCGAAGTCGGCCGCCTGTACGCCGGCTCCGACCAGGTGCAGGGCGAGGTCTCCCACCACCTTGGAGGAGGGGGTCACCTTGACCAGCCGGCCCAGCATCCGGTCGGCGGCGGCGTAGCAGTCCTCGATCAGTTCGAAGCGGTCGCCGAGGCCGAGCGCGATGGCCTGCTGACGCAGGTTCGACAACTGTCCGCCGGGGATCTCGTGGTGGTAGACGCGCCCGGTCGGCGAGGCGAGCCCCGACTCGAACGGCGCGTAGACCTTGCGCATGGCCTCCCAGTACGGCTCGAGGCCTCCGACCGCGTCGAGCGAGAGGCCGGTCGCGCGCTCGGTGTGGTCGGTAGCCGCCACGAGCGCCGACAAGGAAGGCTGGCTGGTGGTGCCCGCCATCGAGGCGACGGCGGCGTCGACGGCGTCGACGCCCGCGTCGATGGCGGCGATCAGCGTCGCGAGCTGTCCGCCCGCCGTGTCATGGGTGTGCAGATGGACCGGAAGGTCGAAGCGCTCGCGCAGTGCGGTCACCAGGGTGCGGGCAGCGGGCGGCCGCAGCAGGCCGGCCATGTCCTTGATGGCCAGTACGTGCGCGCCGGCCTCGACGATCTGCTCCGCGAGGCGCAGGTAGTAGTCGAGCGTGTACAACTGTTCGGCCGGGTTCGACAAGTCCGCGGTGTAGCACAGGGCGACCTCGGCCAGCGCGGTGCCGGTGGACCGGACGGCATCGATGGCGGGACGCATCTGCGAGACGTCGTTGAGCGCGTCGAAGATCCGGAAGATGTCCATGCCGGTCGCCGCTGCCTCGGCGACGAAGGCCTCGGTCACCTCGACGGGGTAAGGCGTGTAGCCGACGGTGTTGCGCCCACGCAGCAGCATCTGCGTACAGATGTTGGGCACCGCCTCCCGCAGGGCCGCGAGCCTCTCCCAGGGATCCTCGGCGAGGAAGCGCAGGGCCACGTCGTAGGTGGCACCGCCCCAGCACTCCAGGCTCAGCAGCTCCGGTGCCGTGCGAGCGACATGCGGGGCGACGGCCAGCAGGTCGCGTGTCCTCACCCGGGTGGCGAGCAGGGACTGGTGCGCGTCGCGGAAGGTCGTGTCCGTCACCGCGACGGCCCGCTGCGCACGCAGCTGGGCTGCGAACGCCTCCGGGCCGAGCGCCGCGAGGCGCTGCCGGGAGCCTTCGGCGGATGCTCTGCCGAGTGAGGCGGGAGGGAGCTTGGCGGCCGGGTCGATGACCTGGGGACGCGGGCCGTGAGGACGGTTGACTGTCGTCTCGGCGAGATACGTGAGCATGCGACTTCCGCGGTCGGCCGAGGGGCGCGCCCGGATCAGTTCCGGATGGTCGGCGATGAAGCTCGTCGTGATGCGGCCTTCGCGGAAGCCGGGGTGGTCGAGCACGGCGCCCAGGAAGGGCAGGTTGGTGGCGACTCCGCGGATACGGAACTCCGCGATCGCACGCCGTGCGCGACGGGCCGCGTTGGCGAAGTCGTGGCCGTGGCAGGTCAGCTTGACCAGCATTGAGTCGAAGTGGGCAGACACCTCGGCGCCGGTGTGGACGGTGCCGCCGTCGAGCCGTACACCGGGGCCGCCCGGGGAACGGTACGCGGAGATGGTGCCGGTGTCGGGACGGAAACCGTTGGCGGGATCCTCAGTGGTGATACGGCACTGCAGGGCCGTGCCCGTGAGGACGATGTCGTCCTGCGTCAGGCGCAGTTCCGGAAGTGTTTTCCCTGCGGCGATCCGCAGCTGACCGATCACCAGGTCCCGTCCGGTGACCTGCTCGGTGACCGTGTGCTCCACCTGGATACGCGGGTTCATCTCGATGAAGACGTGGTTGCCGCGCTCGTCGACCAGGAACTCCACGGTCCCCGCGTTGACGTATCCGATGTGCTTGGCGAACGCGACGGCGTCGGCGCAGATACGCGCGCGCAGTTCCGGGTCGAGATTCGGCGCGGGCGCGATCTCGATGACCTTCTGATGGCGGCGCTGCAGCGAACAGTCACGCTCGTACAGGTGCACGACGTTCCCGCTGGCGTCGGCGAGGATCTGCACTTCGATGTGGCGGGGGTTGATGACGGCCTGCTCCAGGAAGACGGTGGCGTCGCCGAACGCCGACTCCGCCTCGCGCATCGCAGCGTCGATCGCCTCCCGCAGCTCGCCGGGCTCGGCGACGCGCCGCATTCCCCGCCCGCCGCCGCCGGCGACCGCCTTGACGAACACCGGGAACCCGATGGAGTCGGCCGCGCCGAGCAGGGTCTCCACGTCCGTGGACGGCTCCGACGACTTCAGTACGGGAACCCCGGCCTCGCGGGCGGCCGCCACCGCGCGGGACTTGTTCCCGGTGAGATGGAGTACGGAAGCGGGAGGGCCGACAAAGGTGATCCCGGCCTCGGCGCACGCGGCGGCGAGGTCGGGGTTCTCCGACAGGAAGCCGTATCCGGGGTAGATGGCGTCGGCACCGGCCTTGCGCGCGGCCTTGATCACCTCTTCGACCGAGAGATAGGCCCGCACCGGGTGGCCCTTTTCGCCGATCTGGTAGGCCTCGTCGGCTTTGGCCCGGTGGAGCGAGTTGCGGTCCTCGTAGGGGAAAACGGCCACGGTGGAGATGCCGAGCTCGAACGCCGCGCGGAAGGCGCGGATCGCGATCTCGCCCCGGTTGGCGACCAATACCTTGCGGAACATCAATGTCCCCTGTCGTGTGCGGGCGGGCGGCCTCAAGGTGGCGATGTCATCCCGTGTACCGGGATCGGCATCCGCTGTTCCCGTGGACGGTACCGATCAGTAGCGGTGGGGGGGGGGGGGGGGGGCGCACCCCGCGCGCCTTTTCCCGCCCCCGCCACGCCCCCGGCCGCCTGGCAGGGCGGGCGCCTCGGTGTAGGGCC
>NZ_JBSGYQ010000021.1:71880-103116 GCF_053610585.1 Streptomyces sp. NPDC054887
TTTTTTTCCCTTGTTCTGGTGGTCGGCCTCGCTTGTCTTGGGGTGTAGGCGACTTAGTGTGGGGGGGGTCGACTCGCCCGGGGGGTGGTATTCCCGCCCGTGCGTGTGCTCCCCCCACGCCACACCGAGCTTCCGGCCGAGGGCACGGCCACGCAATTCAAAGCCATGACCGCCTTCCCCCAGCGGGACAGGCTGCCCGTTCTGTTCGCGGGCCTGCGTTCGCCGCCGACGGCGTCACCAAGCCGTACGCTGCAGATTCGGGACTCTCTCCGCATCGGGTCCCATGGTCGACGACGCCCACGCGTCAGGAAGCCCCCCCCATCGGGGGACCCATCAGTTGCCCGCCGCTCCTGTGCATGGGGCGGGGGTGTTAGGGGGTTGGCTGGCGGGTTCGTGCTGCTGGCGGCCTCACTGCCCGCCCGGGCGCCGCTCTGTCCAGCAGCGTGACCGAACCTTGCCGGGGCAGGCGCAACGATGCGAACCCACCGTCCGCGCCACGGTCTGGGGTGCGGCAGCGTAAGCCGATGCACGCCCGGCCCCCGGACGAACCATGGGCGCGTCCCAGATCGACGGGCGCCTCCCCTGCCAGTTGGCACCTCCCGCCGCTGCCCGCTCGTCCTGAGCGACCAGAGCACACCCGCGAACTGCTGCCGCAACTGTTGAGATACGGACCGTACTCGTCGATCGGCCGGTACGGTCCGTTGACTCCCACTCGGGTCACTCAGTTGGAGAAACCGTCCGAAGACGTCCGTTCCCCCCTCTCCGTTCGAACGCCAGGCCTGCCCTCATCCGCTACAAGTACTTCTACGTGACTCGCCACCGGGTCCTGTGCGTCCACCGCGGCAGCCGCCACCAGCCCCTACAGCCGAAACGGCCCACCGCAAGCAGCGACACACCATCACGCAAAACCAAGGTAGGGCGCTTCGGAGACTTGAGTCGATCGGGCGGTTTACCTCGCACGTTGTGGCCGGGTCGCGCAGCCACTGGGGAAGATGGGGGCGTCCGGCGGGACAGGGGATCGCGCTCCTGGCCGCTGTGCCGACCGCATGGGACAGGAGCTGCCATGCCCCTTTCTGAGGCCGCGTTCGCTCTGCGGCCCTATACCAAGCAGTGCCGCGGTATTGCCGAGGAAGGCGCGCACGCGGTAATCGGTGTCTCTCCGGGGAACAGCTACTTTTCCGCGCAGCGCCTCGTCGACTTGGCGCACTGGGGCATGGCCCGCTTCGACCAGGTCGACCTCGTCTACACCGACCTGCACGTGGCCGAGATGCATGAAGCTCTGGGCTACTGTCCCGGCGATGCGCGACGCAAGGCGGCGAAGCAGCTGCGCGGAGTGCGGGCCAAAGTCCACAGAGCCGTCCAGGCGGCCGCTCCGAGCGGCCGGCGCCTCAGGGCCCGCCCCATCTCCGGGTTCGCCACTCTCCCCGCCTACCGTCAGCTCCATCGCCAAGCTCGTGAAGCCCTTGGGGCCGACCGGGAAGTACAGGCGTGCTGCGACCGGCTGATGGAGAGGTTCCTCGCTTCACGGATTGCGCCGCGCGGGACCATCACGGTTCGGCAGCGGCAGGCGTGCTTGGACTACGTCTGCGCCGAGGTTCCCCTGTTTCTCGACACACCAGCGCTCCTCGGTGTGCCCTCATCGCTCAACTGCTACCACGAGGCCCTGCCACTGGCCGAGCTTCTGTACGCACGCGGCCCCGGACTCCGCGCCTCGCGCAATCAGGGCCACGGCATCCTCACTCCTGTGTAAGGAGCACCATGACGGCTACGCCCCCCGCAGCCCTGCCCGGCTTCCCCTTCGACTGCAACGGCCTCGCCCTTCCAGCGCCGGTCGAGACGCTGCACGAGCAACCGGTGACGAAGGTTCGTACTATCGCCGGTGCCGAAGCCTGGCTGGTCTCCTCCCACCACCTGTGCAAGCAGGTCCTAGAGGACCCACGGTTTTCCCTCAAGGACACCGCGGCACCCGGCGCTCCGCGGCAGTACGCCTTGACCATCCCGCCGCACGTGGTCAACAACATGGGTAACATCACCGGCGCCGGACTCCGCCAGTGCGTGATGAAGGCCCTCAACCCCAAAGCCCCAGGACTTCAGGAGTGGACGCGCCAGTTGGCCAGGCGGCTCCTGGACGACCTGGTCACCGAGGGGGCACCAGCTGACCTGCGCAATGGGTTCGCCGAGCCGTACTCGGCGCAGATGCACTGCCACATCCTCGGCCTTCCCCCACAGGACGCCCCGAGGCTCCTGCGCAGCCTGGACATCGCGTTCATGAATTCACCCAGGCCGATTGAGGCGGCTCGCCTCAACTGGGATCGCGACATGGCCCATCTGGTGAGTCGTTTGGACGACGAGGCCACCACCGGCCTCCTGGCCGACCTCGTGGCGCTGCGCAGCGACCCGGACTACGCCCATCTCACCGACGAGATGCTGGCCACCGTCGGCCTCACCCTCTTCGGCGCCGGCACCATCTCCACATCCGCCTTCCTCACCATGGCCGTCGTCGCCCTCGCGACCCGCCCGGACGTCCGCCAGGCCCTCACCCACGAGTCGGTCGCCGACGCGCTGGAGGAGCTGCTGCGCATCAACCTCTCCATCGGCGACGGACTGCCCCGAATCGCACTGGAAGACGTCCAACTGGGAGCTATCCTCATCAAGCGCGGTGAGCTGGTCCTGGTCCTCGTCGAAGGTGCCAACCACGACCCCCAGCATTTCAAAGACCCTCACACCTTCCGTGCCGCACGCCCCAACGCCGCCGACCATCTCTCCTTCGGCGGCGGTGCGCATTACTGCCCCGCCACCGCCCTCGCGAGGAAGCACGCCGAAATCGCTCTGGAAACGCTGCTGGAGCGCCTGCCCGACGTACGCCTGGCAGTCCCGGAGGAACAGCTCGTATGGCGCACGAACTTCATGAAACGTCTGCCCGAACGCCTGCCTGTCGCGTGGTAGCCGCACAATGTTCAGCGACGTCGCAGGCTCGCGCACACTCCGTCCCTCATCGGTGAGATCCCGCTGCACGAGCTGATCGTCTCTACCACGCGTCTCAGCGGGGGAGCGGGTTCCCGTGCCGGCGAATGCGGACGGACTTGGGCCGCAACGGCCGGCCGTCGTCCGCTTCGCCCGCCTCAGTGGGGCGGACGCCATGAGCCCATCGAGTACACGGAAATGACCCTTGCCGAGATCCGGCTCACCGGCGCGTGCGCCGAAACCAACCAGTCCTGGCCCCGGTCGGCCAGTCCTCGCCACCGGCGAGGCATTCAGCCGCCCCGCTTACCACAAGGTCGGGCATAGAACCGCGCCGAACCGGCTAGCGGCAAAGTTAGGAACCTGCTGTTCGCAGCCACAGTGGCCGCGGCCTACCTGTCGGCGTGCGGACTTCCAGTGAGCCCCGGTCTGGAATCCGTCCTGCCCTTGGCCCGCGCGGCCCGCGACGGACTGCCCGTGCGAGAGGTCGCCGCTCAGATCAAGACCTGGACCAGCTGACCCACTGCCCGGACGCGGCCTCTGCACTGCCTGGCGCCATGCGGATCGGCTGCAAGGGCGGACCGGTCAGCGAGCCGGAGCCTGATGGCCGGCGCATTCCTTCAGGTCTCGTTCGTGCAGCAGTCGTGCGGTCTGCTCGGACACCGGTGCGGCCAGCAGTGCGGTGACCAGGTCGACCAGCCGGCTGGTGAACAACCGGTCGTCCCTGCGAGGGCGGGCGGCGGCACGGGTGGCGAGTTCGGCGTGGCAGAAGCGCATGGCAGTGAAGCGGGTGTGGAGTACCGCGGTCGACTCAGGAGCCAGTAGAGGGTCCAGTAGGCGCCGCCACGCGTAGATGCTCGACTTCTCGTTCGGCACGATGAGCTCGACCAGGGGTTCGGGACGGTTGAGCAGTTCGGCCACGATCTGCAGGAACTCGCGTCCGCCGTCGGGGTCCGCGAGTTTCGCGGCAGCCGGCAGTACGAGGGCGGCGGCGAGGGGGCGAAGACCGGCGGCCCCGCTGTCCTCGTACTGGTGCAGCAGCACCTCCCGGCGAGCGTCCACCGCCGGGAGGTGCTTGTCGAGTACGGCTCGCAGCAGACCCGCTCGGTTGCCGAAGTGGTACTGCAGGACCATCGCGTTGCGCTGACCCGCGGCCCGTTTGATCTCACTGAGTGAGACACCGTCGACGCCCTTCGCCGCGAACAGCTGCTCGGCGGCCCGGATGAGTTTGCCGTGGGTGTCACGGGGCTCCCGGCTCCGGGGCAGTGCGCGGGGCTCCGACGTCTCTTGTGCTGCCACAAAGAGCATGATACATCATTATGCCAAAGTAATACGCATGCATTAATCATTGATCCAAACCTCTTAGACGTGGGAGACCATCCATGCCGCGGGACTTCGAGACCGACCCCGACGCCCTGCGACTGGACGGAGGGGCCCTGTGAAGGCGCTGACGTATGAGGGCCGTCACGACATCCGCTACGGGGACGTCCCCGACCCGGCCGTCACCAGCCCCACCGACGCGATCGTCCAGGTCACCAAGGCCGGTATCTGCGGCAGTGACCTGCACATCTACGGGGGCAACGGGTTCAGCGCGGAGATGGGCTACACCCCGGGACACGAGTGCGTCGGCGTGGTCGTGGACACCGGCAGCGAGGTCACCAGCTTCAAGCCCGGCGACCGGGTCCTGGTTCCCGCCTCGGCCGGCTGCACCTTGTGCAGAACCTGTGCGAGAGGGCTCACCGCCAGGTGCGAGCGCGCCCAGGCCCCGACGGACCTGTGCTACGGAGTGAGCCCGCAGCTTCAGGGCAGTCAGGCCCAGGTTCTGGCGGTGCCTCATGCCGAGGTCAACCTGGTGCACTTGCCCGACGGCATCTCCGATGAGGCCGCCGTCGTCCTGACGGACAATGCCCCTACGGCCTGGTACGGCTGCCGCCGTGCCCGCATCCAGCCCGGTGAAACGGTCCTGGTCATCGGCCTCGGGCCGGTCGGCCTCATGGCTGCGCAATCCGCCTTCGCCATGGGCGCCGCCCGCGTGCTGGGCGTCGACCTGGTCGCCGAGCGCCGCGCCTTCGCCGCCACCCTGGGCGTCGAGCCGGTCGAGGGCGAGGACACCCGGCAGGCCGTACGGGAAATGACCGCAGGACGCGGACCGGACGCCGTCGTAGAGGCCGTGGGCTCGGACGCCACCATCCAACTCGCCCTCAAAGCCGTCCGGCAGGCCGGCCGGGTCAGCGTCATCGGGGTCAGTCAGAACAAGGCGTTCCCCTTCCACATGGGACTGGCCCAGATCAAGGAGCTGGAGTTCGCCATCGGACTGTGCTCGATCCACTACGAACTCCCCGCCCTGATCGCCCTCACCCAGGCCGGACGGCTCACGCCAGACGTCGTGGTCTCCCACCGCTTCCCGCTCTCCGAGGGCCCCGAGGCCTACGAACTGTTCAACAGCCGCGCCGACGGTGTCCGCAAGATACTTCTCGACCCTGCCCGCTGATCCGCCTCGGCTCGGCCGCGGACGGCAGAGGCGGTTGGCGCTGCGGACGGGCTCCGGGTGGTGACAGAGGTGCCGCTTCCCCGGGCATCGTGCCGACCGGGCCTCCATAGAGCGTGGCCGCGGTTGTCGGAGCTCCGCGGACGCCCGGTCGGCGTGTGATGGAGGCTGCCCTCGGCCTCAGGACCGTCCTCGCGGGCCTAGACGACCGCTCCCGTCCCCCTCTCCTTCTTCCTCCGCCCCTCCAACGGGCTGTACCCGTCAGGGACTTCCTTCGCGGCGCGACGGCCCAGTGGTGGTGGCGGGTTGCGGTGTTCCAGGGCGATCGCGATCGGGACCGCGGTGAAGATGGTCGAGGCGATGCCGACCAGGACGCCCGCGATCAGCGCCACGGAGAAGTCCGCCAGCGAGTCGCCGCCCAGTACCGCTAGTGCGGTCAGGATGAGCAGGGCTCCCATGCCCGTGTTCACCGTGCGCGGGAGTGTCTGGACCACCGCGTGGTTGGCTGTTTTCTCCAGGTTGCCTAGTGGGTCTCGGCGGCGCGCTTCGCGGACGCGGTCGAAGACGACCACCGTGTCGTTCACGGAGTAGCCGATGACCGTGAGCAGCGCCGCCAGGAAGACGCTGTCCACCGGCCTGCCCAGCCAGGCGAACAGGCCCACCACGAGGAGGACGTCGTGGACCATCGCAGAGACTGCCGCTGCTGCCAGGGTCCAGCGGAACCGCACGCTGAGGTAGATCAGTTGGGCGGCCACCGCGATGCCCAGGGCCAGGAGTGCCTTCTGGCGCAGTTCGCTGCCGAGGCTCGGGCCGATCTGTTCGTCACGCTCCACCGTGACGGTTCCGCCGGGCTTCTCCAAGGCCGCCTTGACGCGCTGCTGTTCGTCGTTGGTGAGCTTCTCCGTGCGTACGGTGATGTCGCCGTCGCCGGACTCCTGCACCACCGCGCGCGGGAACCCCGCGTCGGACACGGCGTTCCGGGCCGTGTCCGCGTCGACGGACCTGCTGGTGCTGTACTCGACGAGGCGGCCGCCGGTGAACTCCACGCCGAAGTCCAGGCCGCGGATGAAGGTGCCTGCGACGGCCACCGCCACCAGGAGTGCGCTCGCGCCGAGCCAGCGGCGACGGTGGCGGACCAGGTTCGGGTTGCGGCGGGACAGCCATGTGCGGACGTGGCCCGTCGAGGCGATGCCCGTCAGACCGGGGCGCTTGCGTACGAAGCTGCGGGCGACGGCGAAGTCCGCGAGCGCGCGGGTGATCACGAGCGCCGTGAGCATCGATGCCAGGACGCCGATGCACAGGGTGACCCCGAAGCCCTTGACCGGGCCCGTGGCGAAGAAGAACAGCAATCCCGCGGCAAGCAGCGTCGTCACGTTCGAGTCGATCACCGCGCTCCATGCCTTCGCGAAGCCGGTCTTCACCGGCTTCGCCAAGTCCTTGGAACGGACGCCCAGGTACTCCTCCCTGGCCCGTTCGAAGACCAGGACGTTCGCGTCCACCGCCATGCCGATCGCCAGGACGAACCCGGCGAGCCCCGGCAGCGTGAGCGTCGCGCCGAGCGCCACCAGAGCGGCGTACGAGATGAGGCCGTACAGCGCGAGGGCCAAGGCGGCGAGCGCGCCAAGGAGCCGGTAGACGACGGTGATGAACAGTGCGGTCAGGGCGATGCCGATGAGCGCGGCTTTAGTGCTCGCCTCGATTGCGTCGGCGCCGAGCGTCGGGCCGACCGTGCGCTGCTCCACGACGTCGAGGGGCACCGGCAGCGCGCCGCCCTTCACGAGCGCCGCCAGTTCGCGCGCCTCGGCCCGGCCGAAGTCACCGCTGATCTGCGTGGAGGCACCGGTGATACCGGTCCCGCACACCACGTCCGGGTTGACGCCGGGCGCCGAGATGATCTTGTTGTCGAGGGTGATGACGACGCGGCGTTCCGGAGCGCCCTGAGGCGCGCAGGCCGCGTCCGAGGTGATCTTCGCCCAGGTGTCGCCCGCGCCCTTGCGGAACTCGAGGGAGACCATCCAGCCGTTGAGCGACCGCTGGTCCAGGACCGCCTCGGCGTCCTTCACCCCCTCGCCGGTGAGGGCGGTGGGGCCCAGCTTCAGGTGGTTGCCCGGCTGGTCCGGGTCGGGCAGGGTGCGCGATCCGTCGGCCTCGGGCTTCGCGGAGCCCTTGTCGGCCGTCGCCCCTGTCACCGGGTGGACCGTGAGCTGTGCGGTGCGGCCGATGACCTCGGCGGCCTTGCGTGGGTCCTGCACTCCGGGCAGTTCGACGATGATCCGTTTCTCGCCCGAGCGGGCGATGCCGGGTTCGGAGACGCCGAGGGCGTCGACGCGCTGCCTGAGAACCTCCAGAGCGCGGTCGGTGGATGCGGCGTCGGCCTTGACGGTGGGTGAGTCCCGGGTTCCCAGGACGATCTGGGTGCCGCCGCGCAGATCGAGGCCGAGGCGGGCGGATTGGGTGAGAGCGATGTAGAGGGACAGCGCGACGGCCGCCAGCGCGACGATCGCCCTCCACAAGGGTGGGCGGGACAAGGGTGCGCGAGACATGCGTACTCCACGATGAGGGCAGGACGGAGGGACGCGTGACCGGCCCCGCGCGGTGTGCGCTGGGCCAGAAGGGTCAGGCGTCGAGGACGGTCTGCGTGCTCACCGGTGGGGCGGGCCGCGCGGGGCGGCGGACTCGGCCGGCCTGCGCGGCGGCGCGAGTGCGGTGGCGGGGCCCGTGTCGGGCCCGCCCAGGGCGCGGCGCGGGGCCGTGCCGACGGCCGTACGCGCGGGGCCCGCAGGCTGCGGGCCCGGGATGTGGGCGTCAGGTCGGTGCGTGACCGCGACACGCAGCGCCGGGACGTCGTCCGGTCCTGCCCCTTGTCCGGCCTGCCCCGCCACCGTGTGGTGGGCGAGCGGCCTGTCGGCCGGCATGGGCATGCCCTGCGCCCCGGCCACCGGGACGAACAGCGCGAGGACGGTGACGACCAGGGTCAGCGCGGATGCGGCCAGGCGCGCGGAGCGGCTCTGTTGCGGCACGCGCCCCCCATCCCTTCGGTGCTCATCGGGTGCGCACGGCGTGGCCCCGCCCTGCTCAACGTATGGGGCGCCCCAGTCCGTTCCGTGTTCCTCGGCAGTTCTTCGGAAGCCGAAGAACTTCAGCAACAGCGCGAAACCCAGCCGATTCGCCGCCCCCGACTTGCTCCGAAGCTGCTCCTGGTCCTCCTCCAACAGCGTCCAGGCCTCGATCACGTCCTCCGGTTCCCACTCCTGCCGCACTCCGCGCTCCCTCCGGTCTTCGTGACCGGAGCAACGTCGCCGAGCGGCTCCTCAAGACCCCCGGGCAACGGGCATGCCGCCCCCCCCGGATGACGGGCCGCCATCCCAACACGCCCATACCTGACAGGGCCTCAGAACGGCGGATCTTCCGACCATAGGTGTGTCGTCGGTATCGCGGGCGTGTGGGGGCGGGGCTGCTGAAGGGCGGCCAGGGTTTCGTCGATACGGCCGAGGTCGATGAGGTAGCCGGCCAGGTCGTGGATGTTGCTGCGGTCATGTTCCTGAAGGATGGCGATGGCTTCCTCGGTGCGCCCGGTGTCGGCGAAAAGCCGAGCGATGCACTTCGCCGCGTACCAAGTGGTGCCTTCGGGGTGGGCTCGGGCGCGTTCAACCGCTTCGTCGACCCCGCTGCAGGCGGCGATCAGCGGCAGCCGCATCCAGAACAGCTCCCACTCGTCCTCGCGCCCGCCCTGGGCGGCGAGGGCGTCGAGGTGGGCCAGGCCGTCGGAGGGGCGCCCCTGGTCGAGACACAGCTGGGACAGGGCGTGGCGAATCCAGTCGTCACCGCGGTGGGCGTCGGCTTGGGCGCGCATCACGGTGATCGCCTCGTCGCCCCGGCCGTGCCGGGCCAGGAGCTGCGCGAGCTCGTAAGCCGAGTTCGGATTCCAATCCGCGGGTCCGTCGGCCTGCCCGTATGCAGAGATCGCGCCCTCAACGTCACCACACTCCTCCAGCAGCTCCGCCAGCCGCTGTACGGCCTCCTCATGTCCCTCGGTCGCCGCGTAGGCGCGCAGTTCCTCGATCCGGCCGTGCCGGGCCAACAGGTCGGCGAGCTGGTCGCGGCTGTTGACAGAGGTGATCTGCCGGTGCCTGAGCAGGGCAATGGCCTCGTCGATGTGGCCCTGGCGCTCGCGGATCGTCGCGAGTAGGCCGATCGCCGCGTCGGGGTCGAGGCCGCAGCACCACGGACCGTCGCAGCGGTGGTCGGCCCGTATCCGAGCGGCGAGCAGCGCGGCGGCCTCCTCGTCCCGGCCAGCGCCTGCGGCCACGTCGACCAGGGCGGTGGCGAGCGCCCAGTCATCGGCGTGCGGCAGCAGCATGGTGAATGCCTCCGCGGCGCGGCCGTGCCGGGCAAGCAGCCGCGTGTAGGCCTCCAACGCCATCGGATGCCCGACAGCCATCCGGGCCCGGACGGTCTCGATCGCTTCCTCGCTCCGGCCCCAGCCCTCCAGCAGCTCGGCGGTCGCTACGACGGCCGTCCACCAGCCCGTAGCGGTGTACGGGGCGAGTACCTCCAGTGCGTCGCCCTGACGGCCCCGCTCGCCCAGCAGCCGCGCCCACACAAGCGCGCAGAACCACTCCCCGCGTCCGGCCTGCAGTTCCACCACGTCGACGTGGCCGCGTTTGAGCAGCCGCGAGACCAGCTCCGGCGGGATGCAGCCGGACCGCGTCCGGGCGCGGTAGTCAAGATCAGTAGCGTCCACGGCCACGCACCATAGCGCCGACCTCTGACATCCTGGGCCGCTTCGGATAAGCCTGCATCCGCTGCCCCATGCTCCAGGTCAACCCAAGGTGCTGTCGCGACTCCGCAGGCCAGAAGGCGGTGAACCGGTCCCAAGCGAAGATCCGAGCCCTCGTCGAGCAGGCCGTCGCCACCCTCAAGTCCTGGCGACTCCTTCGCGTGCTCCGCTGCTCGACCACACGGATCACCAGCCTCGTCCAGGCCGTCCTCACTCTGCGTCTGGCCAGCTCAGAGGGAGGATGGAAAAGCGCAAGGAGTGCCTCGCCCTGGAGAGGGGTGAAGGGGAGGCCGGAGCCCGTCGAGGGCGGAGCCCTCGATAGGGCGGACATCAGCTGCTGGTGCACGCCGTGCTCTTTGGCCGTGGCTATGCGGAATGGGCCCTCAAAACGGCTCGGGCGGCGCTCGCGCGGTGAGCGCGGGCACCGCCCGGGGCGATGTCGAGGACGAGGAAAGCGAAGGAACTTGTGTCAGAAAGGGAAGAGAAGGAAGCCCCTTCATGGCCTCGTCATGGGCAACCCTAGCACTCAGCCCGGGATCAAGTCGCGCAGATTCTCGAGGGTGATGACCCGGGAGTCCGGGTGCAGGCCCTCGGGACGTTCGAGACCGATGTACATCACGGGCCCGTCCGGGACCGGCTCGCCGTCCCACAAGTCCACGGCCGTGGTGTCGCGGGACATCAAGCCGATCAGGTACCCCACGGACAGCTGCTCGCGCTCCACGAGGGCGCGCACCACCTTGGACACCGACACCTGGTTCTCCTCGACCTGGTTGGCCGACGAGATGCCCCTCAGATACAGGTGCAGCCACTTCGCGCGCCACCGGCCGTCGTTCCCGCGCCGGAACACCAGCGGCAGCGCCACCCGGCCCACTCCGCGCAGCTCCGACTTCATCCGCACCGTGCGCGGCTCGAACGGCCGTCCCTTCTGCTCACCGTCGCGCAGCATGAAGCCGAAGAAGGACTCCTCGACTTCCTCGAAGCTTTCGCCGGAGTAGATGTTGACCTGCGGCACGATGAATGTGCTGCGCACCCGGTCCAGGGAGAGGTTGATGAACTCCGACGCCCCCTCGGGCGCCTCGGTGATGTCGCCCGAGTGCTTGCCCCCGACTGCCTTGAGGGACGTGTAGGAGAGCCAGGAGTCGGTGCTGTAGTCGGAGTGGAGAAGCAGCGCCGAGAGGTCGTAGTCCGTTCGGCCCTCGGTCTCCTTCCAGTACACGAAGAAGCGCAGTTGTTCGCCGTCGACCGCCGAGACCGACCCTCGCGGCAGTACGCCGAGCCCGGCCGCGGTCGCCCTGCCGCTGAGCGGGAGCGCCACGTCCAGGACGTCGGGGTCGATCAGCAGCCGGTCCGGCGCCGGGAGCCGACGGAGCATCTCGGCGTCCAGGGCGGCGATCAGACGGTCGCGGTCGTCAGCCGGTAGCGGCGGCCGGACGTCGGGGGTCACCCAGGCGCGGCCCCGGCGGTTGACGAAGATGCGGGGTTCGCCGGTCTCCCGCTCCCGGTTGTGGAGGTGCTCGCGCACCGAGAGCACGACCCGGCCGGAGACGTCGGGAGCGACCTGCACCGCGGCGGCCACCACCGCGTCCCGTTCCTCCTGGTCCGCGGCGATACGCAGCAGGAGGTCCAGGGCGCGGAACAGCTTGCCGGGAGCGGACTTCAGCAGCTGCACCGCACCGAGGACGTCGAACTCGTCGAGCAGCTTCTCGACACGGCCCTCGAAGGACCGCGCCTCCTTCTCGCCCCGAGCGACGGCGAAGACATCGGCGGCATGCGGCCACTGCGGGTACTCATGCGGGTGGAGACGCTCGCCAAGCCGCTTGAACGGCTCACTATGCGCATGCACATCGGCGAGCTTGGCCGGGTTCGCCGCGACCACGGCGTCGAGACCCGCGAGCAGCGCACGGCGCACCGGCCGTGACAGCGCCCGGAACCGGGTCGGCTCCCTGAGCGTCACGTCACCGCCCGACAGTGCGCAGGCCAGCCGCAGCACGTCGGTGACGGTGTCGAGGAGGAGGTCCGCGCCGACGCCGAGACGGGCCTCGTTGACGACCGCCCGGTTCTCCCGTACCGGGATCGACTCCGGCTGGGGGCCGAGCGCGCACCGCTCGGCGAGGGCCTTGAGATCGCGCAGGTCGTCCTCGCCCAGCGGGGTCGTGCTGCCCGCCAAGGCCAGGTACAGGTCCGTGAGCTCGTCGTCCAGGTCCCGCCCGAGGTGCAGGACGGTCACCCGGTCACCCGCCGAGGCGATCAGCTCGTCCTGCGCCGCGAGCATCTCCTCGTAAGTGTGCTGGTACCGCCCGTACGTGGGAAGGCTGAGCAGGTCCAGCACCCCGTGCGCCAGCTGCGTCAGCACGTTCTCGCGCGACTTGTCGTCACCAAGCGCCTTCGTCACGCACCGCATCCAGAACTCTTCGGTGTCCGGCACGTTCGCCGGGAAGTCGATGAAGTACGCGTTGTGCCGGACGTGGTCGCCCGCCATCTCGCTCACGGTGGGCAGCGTCCGCTTGGCGGTGTGCACGACCGCCGCCTCCGACAGCCCCGACAGCCGCTCCAGCAGCTCCGCCGAGAGCTTGAAGCCCACGGATGTCAGCGCCGCGTCGAACTGCCGCGCGGCGGTGGCTCCTTCCCCGGCGGAGCCCTTGGGGGAGGGGAGGCGGTGCGTGTGCCGGATGACCAGCGATTCGAAACTGTGCGCCATTCCGGGATGATCGCAGAGGTGTGCAAGCCGGCGCACGGGAGTTTTGTGTACGCACTCCGACGCCGTGATCACACCTGCCACTCGCGACCGAGCTGCAGCCCTCATACCTCAGCTGGCTGATGTTCTCCGACCGGACTCCGGACGACTGTCGCCCTGACCAGCCGTGCACCGTAGTGCCTGCTGCAACGTCGCGTGGACGTCTAGCAGTCCCATCGCTCCGGAATCATGGCCCTTCCGCCAGCCGCCGGACTGTCTGCCAGCGTGGTGCCTCGTAATCCGGGACGTCCGGCGAAGCGAAGTGAAACGGCACACCAAGATGGCCGGCCAGCGCCCGGCCTGCCTTGGCGGCGGCAACGCCAGGCGGAGAGCCGTCAGGGTGGTGGTAGACGGTTGCCAGGTGGCTCTCCCCGTCTGGGGAGTCCAGGACCGCGACCAGGAGCACGAACCAGTCGTGCACGGTATCGCCGTCCCAAAACGCCTCCACCGCCGCCACACGGCCCTGGAGGGCCGCGGCGCGCGCTGCGAGTGAGGGAAGGTCGAGCGGATCGGGCGGTGTGCGCTGTACTCGGTCGCCGAGGGCCTCGTATCGCGCGTGGACCACCCGCTCAACCTCGTGCAGGCCTACTCCCAGCGGACGCAATGCCTCCCAGACGGACCTGACCGCCGACAGCCGACGATCCCGCAGCACGTCGGCGTCGACCTCCCGACAGGTCCGTTCCTCCAGGTAGGCCCACCAGCCGCTCACTGGGCCGCCGGCCGGGATTTCAGGGCGTGCGTCATGGGCCGAACGTACGTCAGGGCTCGGAGCCCGACCCAACCGCCCCTTGGGAGGTACGGGAACGGATGGAATACGCCCGGCGCAGTGGCGAACTGTCGCCAAGGCACTTGTGCGACGTGACGTGCCCTGGCCATGACCCCGAACGCTCAACCGGCCAACTCGGACGCTCAGCTGGGCAGGGCCGATCCCTGGTGAGACCGTGCGGGTGACGGCCGCCACGCCGCGACACAGCGACCGGAAGACTGGCGGGTCAGACCGGGTTCAATAGGCTCACCATGGCATCATCCGGATCTTTTGCTCCGGAGGTCTTGTGGTGCGGCGAAGTGACCGCTCCGGGCTGAGCCACGCCAGTCTCGGTCGCGTACCAGTATCAGCGGAGAACATCAGTAGCCGAGTAGAGGTGGTGTCCAGCAGTGGACCAGCGGGTGACGGTGCTCAGCGAGAGCCGGGATGATCCGTTTGCTCTGCACCTGGCCGCCTCGGCGGTGCTCGACGACCGCGGAGCCGTGGTCGGATGGAGCCAGCGGGCGCGGGAGCTGCTCGGCTACCCGGAGACAGCGGTGATGGGCCGTCCGGCGTTCGAAGTCCTGATCGATCCCCGCGACCTGCCGGCCGCAAAGGACGCCGCGGCGACGTGCAGGAGAGCCGGAGGCTGGTTCGGCGTACTGGCCGTGCGGCATCTCAGCGGACGGCTCGTGGAGATGGGGTTCAGGGCACGTGCGCTCCTGCGCGAAGGCGATGTCCGCGAGTGGTTCCTTGTCGGGGCTCCGGCGGCGGAGATCCTCGAGTGGCAGAGGGACCGCGCGGTTCTCGACGGCCTGTTCCGCCGGTGCCCGATCGGCCTTGTCGTGCACAGCCCCGACATGACAGTTCTCCGGGTCAACCGGTCAATCGAACGGTTCACCGGCGTTCCGGCCGCGTCATTCAAAGGAATGCCCACCGGCGCGTTGCTCGTTGCCGAGGACGCGCGCAAGGCCGTGGACCGGGTGCGCCAGGTGATGCAGACGGGGAAATCACTGTTCTTCACCGAGCAGTACACCCGCCTGGAGCAGGATCCGGCACGGGAGCGGGCAGCGTCCGTCTCGGCCTTCCGGCTGGAGGACCCGGGTGGGCGGGTCCTGGGAGTGGCGGAGACCGTCGAGGATGTCACCGAACGCCATCGGGCCCGGCTTCGGCTGGCGCTCATCGCCCAAGCCGGCACCCGCATCGGAACCACGCTCGATGTGGGAGAGACGGCTTGGGAGCTCGCTGATGTGATGGTCCCTCATCTGGCCGACCACGTATCGGTGGACGTGGCGCAATCCGTGACGCGGGGCGAGGAGCCGGCGCAGGGCTCGAAGGAGCCTGGCGTACGGGTGGCGGTGAGCAGCGCACTGGCCCAGCAGCCCGAACTGCTCCACCCGGGTGGGGAGCCGCTCGAGTTCGCACCCGGCACCCCACAAGCAAGGTGCCTGGCCGACGGGCGGGCCGTATTGGAATCGGTTCTTCCGCCTGACTGGTTGTCCAGGGAACCGCGCCAGGGTGACCATGCTCCCGACTTGGGTGTTCATTCCCTGATCGTGGTACCCCTGGCGGCACGGGGCCTGGTGCTGGGCACGATGAGCCTGTGGCGCTCGCGGCGCCCCGACCCGTTCGAAGCAGACGACCTCACACTGGCCCTGGAGATCGCCTCGCGCGCCGCCGTGTGCATCGACAATGCCCGGCGCTACACCCAGCAGCAACGGACCGCGCTCACCCTGCAACGAAGCCTGCTTCCGACGGCAGTTCCCCACCAGATGGCCGTCGAAGTGGCCCCCCGCTACCTCCCCGCCAGAGCGGCCTCGGGGCTGGGTGGCGACTGGTTCGATGTCATCCCCCTGTCCGGGGCCAGGGTCGCGCTCGTCGTCGGCGACGTGGTCGGCCACGGCCTCCACGCCGCAGCCACCATGGGCCGACTACGTACCGCCGTGCAGACCCTTGCCAGCCTGGATCTGGAACCGGACGAGGTTCTCTCCCGCCTGGACGACCTGGTCAACCTGCTGGCAGCCGAACAAGAAGCAGTCGGTGAGCGGCCCGTGGGCGAGCAGGTCATCGGCGCCACCTGCCTGTACACCGTATACGACCCGGTCTCCCGGCTGTGCTCCGCGGCCCGCGCCGGCCACCCGCCACCGGCGGTGACCACCCCCGACGGACAGGTGAGCCTGCTCGACCTGCCCGCCGGCCCACCGCTCGGCCTGGGCGGCCTGCCGTTCGAGGCCCGGGACATCGAACTGGCCGAGGGAAGCCTGCTCACCCTGTACACCAACGGACTCATCAGTGAACGGCACATCGACCTCGACGCGGCTCTGGCACGGCTGTGCGCGGGGCTCAGCCGCCCCGCCGACCCCCTGGAACAGACATGTCAGGCGGTGATCGACTCCCTCGTACCCGCGCACCCCGCCGACGACATCGCCCTGCTCATCGCCCGCACACGGGTGCTCCCACCGCAGAACGTCGCCTCCTGGCGACTTCCGCTGGACGCGACCGCCGCCGCCCAGGCGAGGGCACTGACGACGGCCCAGCTGACCGAATGGGGCCTGGATCAACTCACCTTCACCACCGAGCTCATCGCCAGCGAGTTGGTCACCAACGCCTACCGGTACGCCAGTGGCCCCATGACCCTGCGGCTCATCCGTGAACGATCTCTGATCTGTGAGGTCACCGACACCAGTCACACGTCACCGCACCTGCGCCGGGCACGCACCACTGACGAGGGGGGACGTGGCCTGCTCCTGGTGGCCCAGCTGACCGAGCGCTGGGGCACGCGCTATACCCGCGAGGGGAAGACCGTCTGGACCGAACAGCCACTGCTGGGGCTGTAGATCGTCCGACACCGGTACGCCACGGCGCCGGACGTCGATCGTTGCCGGCAGTCCTCCCTCCGCCGCTTCGACTTCGAGCGCACGTTCCGCCTGTTCAAGCAGACCGCATGGCGTCGAGTTCGGGGCAGTGGACCAGGACGGCCTTGAGCCGAAGGTGGTCGATTGCTGGGAGGGGGTCTCGGGGCGTTGGAGGATCCAGCCGACGCCGACGCGGGGTGACGGCGGCCGAGCCGTGATCTGGTTGTGAGAAGTCCGCTTCCCCCGGAAGTAGGCGCGAACCCGCTGGTAGCTGCCCTGATAGCCGAGTGGAACGATCTCCTCCCATACCGTCCAGGCGTTGGTGCAGCCCTGGTTCCAGCGGTCATCCAAGTAGTACTGCAACGGTGCTTGTGCTGATTGCTGACCAGTTTCAGGGACTGTGTCCGCGCCGTTTGCAGTGACTGACGTGGGCCTGACTTTGTCGTCTGCGACGCCATGTCGACCAGAGCAGGATGTGGTCGACGGGTGTGGGGCGACGATCGGTGAGTCGGGTCATCAGTCGTCTGATCTCGGCGAGGCTGAGGTGGATGAGCTGGGAGGAACCGTTTCTGCTTTCTCCGCACCCAACTGGCGGGCCCGCAGGACGGTCAGGCAGGCGTGGGCGGCCATGGCCGGGGTCATGTGGCGGTGCCAGCCGGGGTAGCGGCGGACCTGGTAGTCGTCCAGGCCGCACTCCTGCTTCGTGGTCTGGAAACATCCCTCCATGGCCCAGCGGCTGCCCGGGACGCGGATCACCTCGTCCAGGGTGGTGTCGGCCGGGCAGTAGGCGATGTAGTAGGAGATCTCGTCATGGCAGGCTCATGCCGCATGATCGATGAATTCGCGAAGGACAACCTGCACGGGAGACTGCGGCGGGACCGCAAGGCGCTGGTCTGGAAGCTCGACGGCTTGTCCGAATACGACACCCGCCGACCGTTGACAGTGACCGGAAGCAACCTCCTCGGCCTGGTCAAACACGTGGCCTGCGTTGAGGCCAGGTACTTTTGCGAGGTCTTCGACCGCCCTTCCCCGGAACCGCTGCCCCGGTGGCAGGACCACGACGGCAGCGATCTGTGGGCGACTGAGGACGAGAGCCGCGATCAGATCATCGAGTTCTACCGGCGCACGTGGGAACACTCGGACGCGAGGATCAACGAGCTTCCCCTCGATGCCCCCGGCCACGTGCCGTGGTGGCCGGAGCCTCATTCCAACACGAACCTATTCGCCGTCATGGTCCACGTTCTCGGCGAGACCAACCGGCATGCCGGGCACGCCGACATCCTGCGCGAAGGCGTCGACGGCCGAACCGGGATGCGCCCCGAACACGAGATGCAGATTGATGAGGAAGCCCGCGAAGCCTACTACGCGAAGATCGAGCAGGCCGCCAGATCGGCCGCATCGGCCAAGGCATAGAGGGCTGTGCCACGTGACCCGGCTAACCGACTACAGGAGCGGTCGAGGCCCGCGTCGGCCTTTTGACGAGGCGAGCACGATCAAGCTGGTTGACGATGTCGTGCAAAGGCGGCGGCAATCGCCATCGCCAAGCTGGACACTCGCTGAAGGCCAGCCGTCCTCGTCCACGTCCATGCGGAAGTGGACCTTCACATGGGCGTCGCTGATGTTGGTCACCCGCTATCTTCCACGTCTCCTGCATACGGCAGAACCCTTCTCCCGCCCGGCGGACTTCCCCGTCGTGCGGTGGTCCAGAATCAGGGAATGGACGTCCCCAAGCTGCTCGAAGCGGCGACCCTGCTTGTCCCCGAAGAGATCGCCACCGAGAACGACATCACGGTGCGAGATATCTGGGAGTACCTCGTGGAAGACGAGTGGGACACTGCCCTCGGGTTGTTGGAGGAACTCGGCGACGTCGAGCCGCTCCCACTCAGCTTCTGGGAGACCCTGGCCACTGCGGCCGAGCAGATGCGGCTGGAGAGGAGCGCGGCCTGGTGTCATTGGCGCTCTTACGAGACACGCAACGGCATCATCCGAGCAGATCTCACCCTTCGGCCAGCCTCCGAGGCTCGACGGCAGACCTCCTTCGACGGGGGCCGGCGTCCTACGACCGATGTGGAATATCGGCAATCGAACCCCGAGCGGCGAACCTGACCTCAACATTGCCCGGATCTGGGTGGAGTTCATGCCCTTCTTGGAACCCGGCGGACGATCCTCGGTGCGACTCGCCCCGCTCGACCCTCTGCAGTGGCAGCACCTCCGACCTGGCCAGGTGATCACCATGCACGAGGACCGATCCGTCGCTGGAACGGCCGTCATCATGGAGATTCACCGCCCCCAAACACCCTACGTTCAGTGAGCGCAGTGACTCGTTGGGCGCAGTCGCCTGGTCGACCAGGATCAATACCTGGACACGGTCGGCGCTGCCCATTGGCGGCAGGGCTGAGCCGAGCTGGTGACCTAGGCGAGCCCGCCTGGTCGTGGTCTGCTCACGGGCGGCCTTCTTCAGCGCTCCGCGCACGGCTGCTACCGCTGACGAATGGACGTCGGGGGAGAGCTGAGACTGCCCGAGTCGGTCACACGCTTCTGGCACCGAGGAGCTCGATGGCGCGCAAGGCACGAGCTTCGCAATGTCCTCATCGGGCCATCCGGGAGGGCGCTGGATCCCGACTGCGGCTGGGCCCGTCGAGGGGCCACCGAGATGGACATGGGAAGGACGTGGCAGCATCGGTCGGATGGTGGAACGGATCATCGCCGCGTGTGACGGGGCGTCGAAAGGAAATCCCGGGCCGGCGGCCTGGGCGTGGGTCATTGCCGACGTGGACGGTGAGGTGGCGTCCTGGGAGGCGGGCCCACTGGGCCACGCGACGAACAACGTGGCCGAGCTGACAGCTCTGCAGCGGCTGCTGGAGTCTACGGATCCGGCGGTGCCGCTCGAGGTGCGTATGGATTCGCAGTACGCGATGAAGGCGGTCACGACCTGGCTCCCGGGCTGGCGCCGCAAGGGCTGGAAGACGGCTGCGGGCTCGCCGGTGGCCAACCGGGACCTGGTGGTGGCGATCGATGAGCTGCTGACCGGCCGGGACGTGCAATTCGTCCACACTCCGGCCCACCAGGTCGGCGGAGACCGGCTGAACGCGGCGGCCGACGGCGCGGCAAGTTACGTCGCCCGTACGCAGCGGCCGGCCGGGTCCGCAGCCGGTTCGGCGCTGCCGCCGGCCGAGACCCCGGCCGTCGCGACACGTTCGAGCCGATCGGGCCGTCCGAAGCGTCCATCCTCCGGCGGTTCGGTGAAAGCGAAGTTCCCGGGCCGGTGCTCCTGCGGACGCCCCTACGCCAAGGGCGAGACGATCACTAAGAACGCCGGCGGTTGGGGCCATCCGGCCTGCGCGATGACAGCCCCTGCGTAGACCAGGGGACGACTCCTTTTCGAGTACCGGCCCCGCCGTCAGGCCAGCGTTGGGGGCCAGCAGTGGATTACCGAGTCGGAGAGAGACCACGCCGGCACCACTGACACTGGCCCCCTACGACCGAATGGTCGATGAGGCCGTACAGAGATGCGGTGACGCCCGGCGAGACGGAGTCGCCCCGGTACGAGCCGCCCAACGCCAGTGCCGGGACGCCGCCCGACACGGACGGACGAGCGCGTCGTTCTACCGGGGCCGCCGTCACGCCGGACGCACACGCTCGCCGCCCGAAGCTGGAGCACATCAATCACGGAGAGAAACGGGCCCCCGGGGTCAGGTGGTGGCGCGGATCGTCACGCGGCCCGCAGACCCTGTAGGAGCCCCCGTCCCCGTTAGGGACCCGGATGCAGACATAGCCGTTGTCATCGGTGCTGGCGTTATGGCCAAGCCCGATGTCAGCTTGCGCCGGGCTGGAGAAGGTGAGGGCCGCCCCCGCGAAAGTGATGGCGGCAAGTAGACGCTTGGTGTTGTTCACGGGAGGCCAACGATCTTGGCCCGTTTGAGACACGCCCGGCCCTCCCAAGCACTCACCCGGGTGACTTGTCCGGCCGATCACCCCCCTCGTTAGGGTGGCCCCGAACGGGGGGACGAGTGCAGTGGAGATGAGCCGGACTGAGGCTGTTGCCGTCGTGCAGCGGATCATGGATGCGGACTACGCCTCCTAAGAGGTGGACGGGTGGCTGGACATGCTCGGCAGAGCCCTGGCATGTCCAACCGGCCACGTCAGTGACTTGATCTTCTGGCCGCCAGAGCGGGATCTCTCGGCTGCTGAAGTGGTCGAGCAGGCCCTGGCCTATCGACCCATCGCCTTGTGAGGTCGACGCCTAGCTCCGAGGCCAGATGGTCAGCGCACCGTCATCCACGGCGACCTGGCCGCGGTGGAGGCGGCTGCTGGCAACCCGGAGCAGGCGTGTGGGTACGCCCGCCAGGCCCTCGATCAGCCCGGCGTGACCTGGAACGCGACGGGCATGGACCGGGCGCGGGAAGTGCGGCGGGCGCTGAGCCCGTAGCGGCATGAGGCGTGCGTCCGCGAGTTGGAAGACCAACAGCACTGGTGGCGTACGACGGTCAGCTCGCTGACGCGTTGAACTTGGCGATGAGCTCAGGAAGCTCGAGGAGGCTCTCCACCCGGAAGGCGGGGAGCCTCTTGGCTTCCTCGTCGTTCCATTGGATCGTCGCCCACGGACCGCGGTGCACCAGCGCGGTCGGCATGCCTGCGGCGACGGCCGGCCGCAGGTCGTTGTCGACGCGGTCCCCGACGTACAGGATCTCGCAGGGCTCGAACGGCACGACGGCGGCGACGCGGACGAAGAACTCGGGGTCGGGCTTGCTGGCGCCCCAGTCGTCGCTCGTGCCGATGAGGTCGACGTCCTCGGTGAACAGCTCGCGGAGGATGCCGCCGGCGCGGACGGTCTGATTGCCGGCGATGCCGAGCCACAGCCCGGCTTCACGGAGGGCGGCCAGGGCGGGGCGGACGTCGGGGTAGAGATCGGACTCGTCGAAGTGCTCGGGCTGCCCGGCCCAGGCTCGTGCTTCCCGCTGCTCGTAGAGGTCGAATCCGGGGGCGAACTCCTGGAAGGTGTCACGGTAGTCGCGGCCTTGGGCGATGACGGCGCCGAACTTGGCGGCGAACGTATGGCGGGGTACGCCCAGCCAGTCGGCCCAAGTGCCGTACTCACGCGTCTCGTCCACGAGGCATTCACCGACGTCGAAGACCACTGCACGAATCATGGGCGGATCGTATGGTTCTCTGGCGGGTTGCCGCAGGCAGCTCTGTCGGTTTCGTCGCGCCGACCGGCGCGCAAGCACGGCATCCTGCGTGACAAGGTGTTCTCCGCTCCTCACCCTGGCTGTTGGTCAGGCCAGGCTCTCCGCCACGTCGCAGTCGCCGGCGCCGGATCGTCGAGTGCGCTCAGGGCAAGGGCCCGACCCTGGGCAGTATCTTCTCGGCGGTGGTGCTGAGATGAAGCTGGATCAGGCGGTGTGGGAAGAAGAATCCGCTGTCCGTACGGAAGAGCAGGGCGCGCTGCTCAGCGGTGTGCAGAAAGCGCCGGTAGCGGTACGGGGTGCGCCCCCGGTACGCGAGGACCGCGCGGATCGTCCAGTGGCGTACGACGGCCAGCCCTCCGTAACGGAAGCCGCGCACCACCGCGCACAGCATCCCCAGCAGGGCGGCGACGAACCCTGCGCGGCGAAGGTCCTGGTCGGGTGAGGCGATCCCGAGGAGCGCGGTCAGGAACACGGCGGCCACGACGAGGCCCGAGAACCCGTGGACGAGGGAGAAACGGACCGTTCGGCGGATGCCTTCGTTAGGGCGGGGGCGCCGGGCCTGCAGCGAAGGCTCGAACTGGTTGCCGACGATGTAGAACAGGCCCAGCACGAGGGCCGCGACCGGGGCGATCCAATCGGGTTCCGGGCAGAGCAGGTGGACGACGTAGCCGACCAGGAACTCGATGGAAAGCCACATGAAGCCCGACAGCATCATGCGCTTCACGGGATAGGTGCCCGGCGACCAGACTGCCCGCTCGCTCCGCCGCCAGGTCCACCGCAGCTGCTCCACGGGCGAAAACACGTCGGTGAGCATGCCTTCCATCTGAGTGGCCGTGACCCACAGGTAGGCGAGCCCCACCACGATCACGCCCACCGAGCTCAGATCGACGCCCGTGAGCAGCAGCAGGCACAGGATGACCAACATCACCGGGCCGTTTTTAGCCATAGGTATCAGCAGGGCCCCGCGCTCCCTCCTGGCGTTCCTTTTCCCGTCCTGCGGCCACTTCAGGAAGTGGTCCTCCGACTGGTACGCCTGCGCCGCGGTGGTGCACGCCATGGCCAACGCCACGACAGCGGCGGCCGACAGGCTGGTGTGCAGCACCCCGGCCCGGTCCGCCACCACCAGCCACAGCACGGGTACCCCGAGGGCGCAGGTCGCCATGGCCACGGTCGGGACGATCCGCGGCAGCATCTGCTCCCGGCGCGACAGCCAGCTCAGGTCCAGCCGGTCCAGGTACAGGACGTGCTCACGGCGTTCGGTGAGTGTCCGGGCCAGCCAAGTCAGCCAGGTCAGCGTCCGGTGCGGGGCGCCGTCCGGCCGCGGGCGCCTGCGCTGCAGGCACTGGCCCACGTACGTGTCGAAAATCCGGCTCTGACGGTCGGCGAGGCTGCCTCCGAGGCGCAAGTCATCCGCCGAGCGGTTGGCGTAGGTGAGGCAGATGATGTTGAGCATCATCGGGGACTGCAGCAGCGGCCAAAGGTCCTGGTGCTCCCTCAGCGCCGCGTGCACGTCGGCAAGGGCCGCCTTGTTGGCATTGAGGAAGTCCTGGACGTCCGGCCGGGTCGGCGGCTGGATCTCGACGTAGCGCAGCGCGCGCAGGCTTTGAGCCAGCCGGCGCTGATCACCCTCGTCCGTACGGCAGCCGACCGCCATGCCCGGGCAGAGTTCGCGCAGACGCAGCAGCTCCGTGACGCACTTGGTCTGGTCCCTCTCCGGGACCTCGTCCAGGCCGTCCAGCACGGGGAGCAGCAGGTGCTGCTCCAGCAAGCTGCGCACGAGCACTGCCGAGACTCCCTCGATCTTGCTCATCTCGGTGGCGATCCAGTCCTCGATCGGTTCGCCGCGGTAGCTGTCGAGGCGCAGGTAGACCGGGATGTAGGCCGGGTCCTTGCCCTCGCCGCCGGCCAGGGCCTCCTCGGCCAGCCGGTGGGCGAGCCGGGCGAGCTGCGTGGTCTTGCCCATGCCCGGCTTGCCCAGTACCACCAGCTCGTCCATGGCCCCGTAGAGCGTGCGGACGTTGCTCACATCGGTCGGCACCCGCTCGGGCGCGGCCCTCCGCTTGCTTCTGGCCCGGCGTCTGAACCTGGGGTTCTGCTCGTCCCCCGCCTCCTCCAGGATCACGAACCGCGGTTCGAGGTAGTGGTGGACCTCGGCGCGCTGGAAGTCCTTGGCCGCCTTGTTCATGAAACCTTTGATCAGCCGACGCTGCATCCGTACCGCGGCCTTGTCCCGGCGGGCGCGGATCGGGAAGGTGAACACCGCGACCACCGACGCGAGGACGGCCCGCACGAAGCGGCGGACGAGGTAGTGGCGCAGGTCGGCTTCCGGACCGGACAGGGGTTCCGCCGCCCCCTCCGTGTCGGGGTCCTCAGGGCTCTCGTCCGCGACCCCGGGAAGCGGCGGAGGCGGTGCCTGCACGTCAGCGGGCGGCTCCTGCTGCGCCACGGCCCGGTGCCAGCGCGGCTCCCACGCACCGGGGTCCCCACCAAGCGCCTTGACCACTGCGAGGAACGACACCAGGTCCGGACTTTTCTTGCCGGAGAACAACTCCGATATGTAGCCGTGGCTGAGGTGTGCCGCGCGGGCCAGCGCCCTGACCGACAGGCGCTCAGCCGGTTCCAGCTCCATGTAGAGCTCGTCGTAGACACGGCGCATGAGGGCCGCCCAGGACCGCTTCTCCGGTGCGACCGCCGCCGGATCAGGGCGCTGTGGGCCCTTCGGGCGATTGCCTCCAGCTCCTGCCATTCACTCTCCTCGTTCGAGGTCCGTTCATTGGCGTTCACGCGTTCATGATTGCCCGAAGCCGCTGGTCGGCGGCTTGCGGTGGGCGTAGAAAGTTCTCGGCGGGAGTCGCCGCCGGCCGTGTCGCCGGGGCCTCCCACGCTGCCCGGAGCACCATCTTGGTCGGTCGGGCAGCACTTGTACGGCCAACTGCCAGGTCTAGTCGATTCATTGGCCGATCCACCGAAGCCCACTTGCCCTGCCGGTCCTTGAGGAGTTCACCGATGACTGCTTCCCTCCTTCTCACCCCTCTCGGCGGCCTGTTGTCGGCCGCGCTGGGCCTCGCTACCGAGGCCCCCTGGTGGATGGCCTGCGCCCTGGGGTTCGGCGGCTTAGTCATCCTGCGCGCCGAGGCCCTCGTCAACGCCCGCAACGAAGCCCGTCGCGGGCTGCACGAGAACCGGCTCCTGGGCGAGGTCCCAAGGAAGCAGGCCCTGGAGTACCTGAGGGAGATCAGGCAGTCACAGCAGCCGGTCCGGGGTGCGGGTGCGGATCCGGAAGAGACGGCTTAGAAGTCTCATCTGGCGAATCTGCGGTAGCAGATGAGGGTGCAGGTCGCGCCTGACCTGTGCAGTGGTGCGGCCACGGGCATGGGACGAGCCCTCTCGACGGCGCGCGGAGCGGCGCAGTGCGCCGCGGAGCGCACAGGAGCGGGATGCCGGCCCCGACGCACTGGTGGGGGAGCGGTATTCGTTCGCCCGGCCACCCAGGACGACGACCCCGCCGTGGTACGCGCGTTCATCGCGATAAGAACTCCTAACGGAATGAGTCTTTGGGGTCGGCTGCCCGGCGTGGGGTGCTGTCGGGCAGCATGGGGCGATGTACTTCGAACAGCCGCTGCCTCGCGAGGTGAAGGTCATCGATTCGGCCTCGCTGTTCAGACTGCAGGAGCGGGCGGGTGGCCTCGGCCTGAGCCAGCGGTTGAACTGGGCGTGGGTGCGAGCGAATGCGGCGCCCGACGGCACCCACTACCTCTGGCCGGCCCTGTGGCACAGCCTGTCCCACCGCCCGGAGGTTCCACGTCACGTGCGGTGGGAAGTGCTGATCACTCTGCGTGCGGGAGACCGTGTGCTGAGTCTGCTGGATGTGATTCCCGACGACTTCACCCCGCTACCGATGGTGACCTCACGGGACGAGGGGATGCAGGTCAGGCGGCTTCTCGACCGAGCTCCTTCGGTCCGGGAATGGCTACTTCGGGAGGGCGGGGGCTCGGGCCGGCTGTGACAGGCGTCGCCAGCAGATGAGCGTGCATCCCAGGGTGAGGCAGGATTCGTGGATGTCGTCGCGGACCTCCCATCGGATCCGCAGGCGGCGGAACCAGTGCAGGTGGGCGAAGGCGTTCTCGAGAAGCCAGCGTTGAGTGCCGAGACCGGAGCCGTGTTCGGTGCCGCGTCGCGCGATCAGCGGCTTCACTCCCAGCGCGCGGACGAGGTGGCGGTACTTGTCGTGATCGTAGCCGCGGTCACCGAGCACGACGTCGGGGCGACGCGGAGGTCGGCCGCGTTTGCCCTGCACGGGCGGCACTGTCTGGAGCAGCGCGATGAGCTGGGTGACGTCGTTGCGGTTGCCGCCGGTCAGGGTGACGGCGACCGTGGCCGGAGGGCTCCGTCCGGGAGACCCGCTTGCGGCGCGTGGCGTAAGCCCAGGCAGACCGCTACCGGCCGCGGGGCCCGCGCTGGTGGACGATCAGCCACGAGCAGTTGCATGACCTGGTCGGTGCTGCCGTTGCGACGGACCGAGGTGCCGACTACGTGCCGCGCAGCGAGGAGCCGGAACCGCAGCCGCAGATGGTGTTCTAGGGGTTCGTGGCTGTCCGCCTCGCCCGGCCGCAGAGCCCCGCGGACGGCCCGGCGGGTATTGCCGTCAGGCAGGCGACGTCAGGCGACCTCGTCCAGCAGATGGGGCCCGTTGTTGCGGACGTTGTTCACGGCTGTCGACACGGGCCGGGCGTTGAGCTGGCCGCCTGCGGGCTGGGTGAGCAGAGCGCGGAGGTCGTCGGTGTTCTGGTGGTGCGGGTCGAGCCAGACGTCGTAGTGGTCCGGGGTGAGGGCGAGCGGCATGCGGGGGTGTACCCGGCCGGCCGCGTCGGTGGCCTCGGTCGTGAGGATCGTGCAGGTGGTCAGCCAAGCGGCCGGGTCGTCGCCGTTCTCGATGTCAGGGTCGCGCCAGTATTCGTACAGCCCGGCCAGGGCCATCACTTGCCCGTCGGTGGGGTGGATGAAGTACGGCTGCTTGCGCGTCTTGCCCGTGTTTTCGTCCTTGAGTGGCTCCCACTCGTAGAACCCGTCGGCCGGTAGCAGACAGCGCCGCTTGACGAAGGCACGACGAAAGGCGGGCTTCTCGTGCACTGTCTCCACCCTGGCGTTGATCATCCGGGCTCCGGCTTTGGGGTTTGTCGCCCACGAAGGCACGAGTCCCCACCGCAGCGGTCGGAGCTCCCGCCGTACCTCGTCGTCTTTCTCGCGGCCAGCCCGCTCGAGGATGGCGTAGACGTCGTCGGTGGGAGCCACGTTCCAGCTGGGCGCCAGCTTCTCCTCGGGACGCCAGTCGGTGACATTGAAGAGCCGGGTCAGATCCTGGGGACCGCGGGATGAGGCGTATCGACCGCACATATCACCACTCTGCCACGCCGTCCGGCCGTGCCGGCGGCAACCGCCCGACACCGTGTGCCGCCGCTCGCGGTCGCATAGGCGTGCCTGCAGCGGAGACACCCAAAGGTCAGTCCCGGGTGCGGTCAGGGTGGATGAGGCCTTCCTGAGGGCGACCCAGGAGGCGGGCCGCCGCTGCGTGTCGCCAGTACGACGCAGCATGGCGTTGCTTCACGGTGAGCGGGGCGAGTGGCCACACGGGTCCCGTTCCGACTGGGCCTGTCCGGCCGATCATGTGGCTCCTCCGCTCCTCCGTGCACGCCAGGTCCTTACCAGTACCGTCGGCGCCCTCCCACTGGCTGCTTGCCCAAAACTCTCGGCAGCCCGGCGGCGATGTCCGGCCCTTCGACGCCCGGGTCGTCTCCGCCGATCCGGGCAGCAACGTCGAACTCACCGAGCTGAACGCCGCGCGGGCCCGCTGGAGGCACCTGGACCGCCTGCCCGACGGCGGCTTCGTCGTCGCCGCCTCTCACGCCCGCCGTTACGAGGACGTCAACCTGGTCCAGGTCTTCGACGCCCTCGGCCGCGAGACCTCGTCCTTCTCGGTCGGAGACGCTTTCGAGCACCTGCTCCTGGACGAGGCCGGCTGTATCTCGGTCGGGCACTTTCGACGAGCATCCGGCCGGAATCCGCCGCTGGAGCGCCGCGGGCCGGCTTGGCTGGACGTCAGACGGCGCTCGTATCCCCAGTTACTTCGGCTGCTACGCCCTGAACGTGTCGGGCACTGCTGCCTGGGCGTGCCCATACGCGGACTTCGCGCTGGTCGAGATACGCCGCAACCGCCCCGAGCGGCCCGTGAGGGTGTGGGTGAACCGTGTGCGGGGCGCCCATGCGGTGGCCGTCCACGGCGATCGGGTCGCCTTCTGCAGCGGCTACGGCGACGAGCGGGACCGGCTCGCCCACGGTGAGCTCACCGAAGCATCCGTCGAGCCAACGGACGTCGACTTGCTGACCACGTCTCATGGCCCTGCCCCCGGCCGCCGGCGCGTCGTCAGCCGGGGAAGCAGGGCCTTGCCAGGCCGAGCCGTTCACCGCGTGGGGCGTGTTCGACTGGTGGTCAGCTCATGCCAGGGTGACGTCGATGCCGCCCTCGGCCAGGACCTCAAGGACTGAGGCGAACAGGTCGTGAGGCTGGCCCTCCGGTGTCAGGGTGTGGGACAGGTGCTCGCGTGCGATCGCGGCGTCCCGCCAGAGAAGGGTGGCGGGGGCGGTGTAGCCGAAAGTGCCGCGCAGGCAGTCGTCAAGGGCGGCGAGACAGCCGCCGAAGTAGCCACCCGGCCCGTTGATCGCCTCGCCGAGCGCCAGATAGAGGGCTGGTTCGTCGGTGATGTGCCGGCCATCGAGTTCGTAGGCGTGACCGGCTGGCCGGTCGCGGTGAGATCGTCGGCAGGCCCGCTCTCGGACGAGGTCATGCCAGGCTCCGCGGCGGCGGGTATCGAGGTTGGCCCAAGCGTTCACGGCGTCCGGCGGCCCGGCGAGCCACCGCTGCCAGATGGGCCGGGCGTATTCGGGAACGGGTGTGAAGGGGCCCCCGTCGAGCTCGAGGTCGATCAGATCCGGCCCGCGGGAGGATGGGTGCCAGTCGCTGACCCTTGCCCGCAGCAGCCGATCAGTGAGCAGCTCACCTTGGCTGTCGCGTATCTGCAGAGCGGCTTCCTCCAGATGTAGTGCCCGCCGGGTGCCCTTCGTCAGCGCCATCCTCAGCTGATCGCTCTGGGCGAGCCCTCGTAGGACAAGCGAGGGCTGCACCTGCTCGGGCGACAGGACACGGGCGAATTCCCGGCATGATCCTAGCCAGCGGTGCCCGTCGTGCAGGCGAACGCGGCCCCTGTGCCCCTCGGGCGGACCTTCGTAGTCGTCCAGGCCGGTGAGCAGCAGACTGTCCGTCCGGGGGAACTGCCCCAAACTCTCTGCGTCCTCCAGCAACCAGGCGTCGAGTGCCTCGTCATCCGGCACCAACCACACCCGGCTGCCGACCCAAGCAGGTACGCCGGATTCCTCCGGAACCCAGTCGAACAGCTCGTACGTCCCGCGCTGGGATTCTCCGAACAGTCCTTCCGCCTCGGCGCAGACGCCCCAGACTCGGCCGTCCTCCGTCCCGGTCAGCGTGTACCGCGCGTACCCGCGCTTGTTCTCGTCCTCATGCACAGCGGAAATCATGCCCCGCCTGCCTTCAGGCGACGAAGTCGGGATGTTCTGCTGGCCGCAGACTCGCGGCCGTCTCTGGCCAGCGACGCAAATGCTCGGTGTCAGTCGGTACGACTCGATGTCATCTGTTTCGAGAAGTTGCGGCAACTGAGCCTGGACACGTTAGTTGGAAGCAGTGAGGCTCGGCGACCGATGGTCCCTGGCCGGTGGGACTCTCGATCACAACAGCTCTGCCTGAGCGGCGTAGTTGGCCCGCCCGGCCAGATGGACGCTCAGTACTCGGTGGAGCCGGCCCACGGTGTCCCGTACGGTCGGTCCGTGATGATCAAAACGGGCGACCCCCGTAGTCTCGGCGTCCCTTCCTCCGAGGCACGGTTGCACTTCGATACGGAACTGCAGGAGCTCGGCGGCGGGCCGCGGCGCCGCTTGCTCATGGTCGACGACGAGCCTGCCTTCGAGCTCAGCTTTTACTGCGGAACGTGCCCGCTCCTGTTTCGCCGGCTGGAGACCGCGAGAGAGAAGCTGTCCCTGGAGAGGATGCAGGAACGGCTCACCGGTGCACTGGACGATCCGGACGACGGCGGTGTGATCGATGCGTTCGGTGCGTTGCTGGCGGAGGGCGAGTACCTTCCGCTGCTCCTGAGCGTGGAACCCCGGCTGATCACCCCGGGGAAGGAAGGTGACTACTTCAGCCGCGAGCAGGTCACGACGTGGGGGGTCGATCAGTTCTGGGGCCTCCCCGAGTACCCGCACACCCCGTATTACCGGACCTTCGAGACCGCCGTCGACACGGATGCCCACCTCTATGAGTTCGTCGTGCCCATGGTCCCCCCGACCTGGAATGACAGGGAGCGGGTCAAGGAGTACGTCGCGCTCATGGAGCAGGGTACGGTCCCCACGGCGGTGGCGATCTCAACATTGGACGTCTGTCAGCCCGCTCTCGGCCTGGGAGACGACCCCTCTGCGCACTGGGGCCTGACTCACTTTCTCCTCGACGGTCACCACAAACTGGAGGCCGCTGCCACAGCTGGCCGGCCGGTGCGGCTCCTGTCGCTCCTGACGCTGGGGGAGAGCCTGGCGGCAGCGGAAGACTGTGCCCGCCTCCCTGCCCTGCGCGCCCGCCCCAGCTCGGCCCGGGCAACCGGCACCTAAATCAGGGCCGAAGAGCACACCTGCGGGCCAACAAGAACGCACATCCAGGCCAACTGGACCGCTAGGACTTGTCCGGCCGATCATGTGCGGAGCCAGATGGTGAGGGCTGCGGCGGTTGCGGTGCCCAGGTAGACGTAGAGGCGTTTGTCGTAGCGTGTGGCCACCGCCCGGTGCTGCTTGAGTCGGTTGATGGCCCGTTCAACGGTGTTGCGCTTCTTGTACCGCTCTCCGTCGAAGCCGGGTGGCCGTCCGCCGCGTGAGCCTTTGCGGAGGCGGGCGGCCTGGCTGTCCACCTTCTCCGGGATGGTGTGCCGGATCCCCCGACGCCGCAGATACTCGCGGCAAGGCCGGTTGCTGTATGCCTTGTCGGCCGCGAGTGAGTCAGGTTTCGCGCGGGGCCTGCCCGGCCCGGTCCGGGGGACGCCGATCTTCTCCAGGACCGACTTGAACTGCGTGCAGTCCGCCCGCTGGCCCGGTGTGACGATCAGAGACAGCGGGCGGCAGCGGCCGTCGGCACTCAGGTGGAGCTTGGTGGTGAATCCGCCGCGCGAGCGGCCCAGACCCTCACCTCCAGCACCACCTCCACCAGGCGGGCGACCAGGCTCTGCCAGGGCGTTTCGCCCTGGTGTTCTGGGACTTCGGCCCCCTTTGACGCGGGCGCCGGCGGCGGATCGGTGCGGGCGCCCGCGGCATGCTGGTGCGCACGCACGATGGTGGAGTCCACCGAGATGTCCCAGTCGATTTCCCCCGCCGC